>JACRIP010000501.1 GCA_016220045.1 Planctomycetota bacterium | reverse complement strand
GGGTCCCAGGCGCACGCCGTCCGCGCCCGTCTCCCGCGTGACCGTCTCGGGCGGCGCCTCCGCCGCCGGCCCCACTCCCCCGCCGGACCAGCGCCGGACGGACCCTCTCGGGTCTTGTACGGAGACCGCGATGCGCTGGCCGCTCGCCGCGAACACCCGGGTGAAGGTGGTGAACACGGCCTCCCCGATCCCGGCTTCGGCCCCCTGCTCCGCGCGCACCACCGTCAACTTCCGCACCACGCAGGACGCCTCCTGGGTCCAGGTCATGAAGACCCAGATCGCGCCGAAGGAGACCAGCACCAGCGCCGGCGTGGTGTACCAGAGCCACTCCGAGCGGTCGAAGCGCCGCAGCAGGCCGAAATTCACCGGTCCCACCAGGACGAGGTAGCCGAGCAGGAAGCCGATCACGAAGCCGCGCCCCGGCGGCCGGATGTCGGGCGGTCGCGGATCGCAGGGAAACTCCTTCTGGTCGTTCATCCGCGCGAGCGCGAGCGGAGAAAGCCCCAGCGCGACCAGCGCCAGGCACGCGCGCCAGGCGCCCGGCCACCCCCGCAGCGGCTCGGCGCCCAGGTCCAGACTGGTATACAGGATTTGCCCCATACCGTAGCGGCGCCGCCAGGCGAAGACCTCGCCCGCCGCGGTGCGCAGGGCCGGGGCGCCCGCGCCGAGGTCGGTGACGGGCGCCAGGATCGCCAGGGCGCCCGCGGGCGCCGGGTCCGCCACCCCCAGCGCCGCCAGGTACGGCGCCACGCCCGTCCGGTCCGCCAGTCCCGCCAGTTCCCGCGGCAAGAGCGCCGCAAGCGGACCTTGCGCCGCGGCCAGGCCCGCCGCGCCGCCCAGCACCAGGAGCGATCCCCCCGAGACCACGTAAAGGCGCAACGCCTGCGCCTGCTCCGCGTCGAGCGGCACGCCGGTCAGGTCCCCGAGCACGACCAGGTGCGCGGCATGCCAGCCCAGGTAGGAGCGCGGCAGGTCCTCGCTGCGCGGCTCCGCGACCTCCACGTCGAACGACCCCGCCGCCGGAAACGCCCCGGGCGAGCGGCTCAGGTGACGACCCTGCGCCGCCTCCTCCGGAGTCGTCGGCGCGTCGCGCGCCCCCGCGAAGGTCACGTGACCTTCCAGAAACCGGAAGGAACCGGGCCGCGCGCTCAGCGCCACGATCAGGAGACCACCCTGCGGGTCCACTTCCCGGCAGTACACCCGCGGCGGCGCGGAACCCGGCCCGGCCTCCCACCCGACGCGCAACTGGCCCGAGAGCACGGCCACCCCCTCGGCCGCCTTGCGATCCCCCGGTCCCAGCCGCAGCGGCGGCAGCGCCAGCCGGTAGGCCGTGCCCTCGAACGGGGCCGTCCCGTTTTCCAGCGCCACCGCCACCTCCCGCTCCGCCCGCCCGCCCTCCGCCCGGTCCGCACCGTCCCGTCGGACCACGACCCGCACCGGCACGAGCGCATTGGCGCACGTCCGGCCTTCCAGCCCGATCCGCACCTCGATCGACTGCTCGCCGTCCGCGGAGCGCTGCGTCGCGACGCCCAGTTCCGGCGCCTGCGCCGCCGCCGGCCGCGCCGCGGCGAAGAGCAGCAAGAGGGCGAGCGCCGCACGGAAGGCCGAAGTCCAACGGTGCCTGAGCGCACCCCGGGGCGGACACGGGGGTCCGCCCCTACGAGGGGCGTGGCCGGACGTAGGGGCTGACCCCTGTGTCCGCCCCGCGGGGTCTCCGGTTTCGCCCTGCCGACAATCCCTGCGACAGCCTCCTCGGATCGGCCGCAAATCGGGGCTTGAGCCCCGTACCTCCGACCCTGCCTGAGCGGGGCCGACGCCCACCGGTCGCGCGCCCATCCCGGGGCCGCTTCTCCTCCTCATTCCCGCGCCTCCGACCACGCGCCGACGACCCAGCGGCCGTCATGCCGGGCCAGGAGGACTTCGATGCGCCACGCCGCCGGCCGCACGCCGCCGACCCGGCCCACCGAGCGCACCCACCACGCCATCACCGGTCCGGCCGCCCCGCCCTCCCCCGCGCCCGCTTCGGCCTGGACCTGCACCGCAAACCCGCCCTGTCCCACCGCCGTCGGGCCCTCGCCCGAGTATTTCGCGTCGGCCGCCAGCGCGACGCGTGCCGCCGCCACGCCCGCTTCCGCGATCGCCTGCGCCGCCAACTCCGCCGACCGCACGTCGGCACGGGCAACGACTGTCGCCGTGCGCGTCACCAGCGCCGTGCCCAGGATGCCGAGCGCGGCCAGCACCAGGAGCGCCGCCAGGAGCGCCCCGCCGCGCCGCGTGCCGCCGTCCACGCGCATCACTCCGCCCTCCGGTTCGCGGCGGTCACGATCACGCGGGACTCGGCCGTCCGTCCGGCCTCGGCGCCGTCGAAGACCAGCACGGCCGTCGCCTCGATCCCTCCGGCGCCGCGCGCGCGCACGGAAAACTCGGCGCGCGCCAGCCCGCGCACGCAGAGGCGCGTCCCGATCCCCGCCGCGACCGTGCGCTGCTCGACCAGGCACCCGGCATCCACCTGATACTGCAGCTCGGCCTCCGGGCCCGCCAGCAGGAGCGCGGCGCCGGTCGCGGTCGTGCAGGTCCGGGCGCGGCGCATCTCTCGGGTGAAATCCCGAGCGAACTCCGCGACCTCCTCGGCATGGCCGAGCCGGGCCAGGCAGGCGCGGTGGAGGTGCCACGCCTGCCAGAAGACCGCCGTGGTGAGCCCGACCACGGCCGACAGCAGGATCGTCGCCGCCAGCACCTCCACGAGCATGATGCCGCGCCTTCCCCGCCCGCCGCCGCCACGCGCGCGCTTCATCGTCCGCCCTCCACCCAGGTGGTCAGCCGCACTTCTTCCCGCAGGTCATCGCCGGCCGCCCACGCGACCCGCGCCGTCACCTCCCACAACCCGGGGCGGCCCGCCACCGCCGCGACCCGGCGCGTGGCGTCCAGCTCCGGCAAATCACTTATCTCCGCCGCAGGCGGGACGCCGCCCGCTCCCCCGGCGGCAGCGGCGAGTGCCGCCCCGCTCCAGCCGCGGCACTCCTCCAGCCGGCCGGCCGCCCAGACCTCGGCGCGGACGCGGTCCGAGGTCCGCCGCGCCAGGCGCGCCCCGCTGTAGAAGACGCCGAACGCCGTCAGCAGCGTAACGTTCAGCACCGCGAGCGCGACGGTCAGCTCGGCAAGCGTCGTCCCGCGCCGCGACAGGCAGGGAGTGCAGAAACCCTGACCGGCAGGCCGGACGGATCGGAGACTCATGGATCCACTTCCCTTGCAGGGGCGGGCCTTGTGCCCGCCCTCGGGTGGCTTGGCCGACCGACGCAACGCGGTCGGCCACCTGGGGGCGGCCACAAGGGCCGCCCCTACAAAAGGCGACGCATGCCAGGTGAAGCAACTCGTACCGGCACGCGGCGTGGTCGCGCTAGCGCCACCAGGTTCCCACGCGCGTGATGAAGGCGAGCCGGCTGAACGACACGAGCACGTGGGTGGCGACGATCGAGGCCGCGAGCAGGACCAGGATCGGGTGTACGCTCTGGCGCAGGCGTTCGAGCCGTCCGCGCATCCGTTCCTGGAGCTGCGCCGCGCAGACGCCGAGCAGGTCCGGCAGGTCGCCCGCGCGTTCTCCGGCGCCGAGCATCCAGGCGAGCCCGGGGTCGAGCCCGGCCGCGCGCGCCGCGGCGCCCAGGGTCTCGCCGCGCTCCCAGCGCGCGCGAAAGTCGCCGAAGCGCAGCCGCAGGAAGGCGTCGCTCTCCAGCGCGCACGCGTGCCGCATCGCCTCGGTCATCGGCACGCCGCCGCGCAGGAGCAGCGCCAGGACACGGCAGAAGCGCACCGCCGCCGCCTGGCAGAGGAGCGTCCAGACATAGGGGATCAACCGGGGGACGACGTCGAGCGGGAAACGCAGCCACCACACGGCGGCCGGCCCGTAGCCGGCCAGCTTGCGCGCGACGGGCAGCAGGATCAGCACCAGGCAGAAGCCGGAGGCGCCGAGCGCCACGCCCGCCTGCCAGGCGCTCACATCCGGCGCCTCGAGCGTGACTTTCATGTCCGACAGGACCCGGCTGAAGGAGGGCTCCACGTAGGTCATGTGCGCCTGGACCAGGTTGTAGCCCAGGAGCGCGACGAAGACGAAGTACGCCGCCGAGCGGTAGAGGGCGCTGAAGAAATCGGCGCTCTGCTCCTGCGACTCGGCGAATTCCTCGAGCACCGGCTCGAGCCGGCCGCAGCGCTCGCCGGCCGCCACGGCCCGCGCGAAGGGACGCGGGAAGTGGGCGGGGAAGAGTTCCAGCGCCGCCCCCAGGGACTTACCCGATTCGAGGTGGGTGCGCAGCGCGCGCAGGCGCCGGGCAAAGCCGGAGGCCGTGTCCGCGGCGAGCGCGGCCAGCGCGCCGGGCAGGGGCAGGTTACGCCGCAGGGCCACCGCCAGGTGCCGGCACAGCACCTGGAGCTGCACGCTCCGGTCGCGCTGGACGTAGGCGAGCAGGAGGAGGAGCAGCGGGCCGATGCCGAGGAGTCCGAGGAGATCGGCCAGGACGGCGACGACCGAGTTGAATCTGCCCATCAGCACATCGATCGGATGAGGTCGATCATCGGCAGGAAGAGGCCGAGGATGAAGACGCCGAAGACCCCTACGGCGGCCAGAATGACGAGGATCGGACCGACCGCGTCGCGCAGGAAGCTGAAGCGGTGGCGCGCCTCGCGCGCATAGAAGGCGCCGGCGTCGAGGAGCGCGCCGGGCAGGTCGCCGCGGGACTCGCCGCAGGCGATCAGCCACGCGACCGTGCTCGGGAAGAGCCGTTCCATCTCGATGAACTGGCCGACCGCACCGCCGTTGACGACGTGCCGTTCGAGGCGGGCGACCGCACGCGCGAAGACCGCGTTGTCGAGCGCCGGTCCGGCGACGCGCAGGGCTTCGGGCAGCGGGACCGCGCTGCCGAGCAAGAGGCCGAGCGTGTGGCAGAAGCGCGCCACGATGTCTGCCTGGAGGATTCGCCCGATGACCGGGAGGGTGAGCAGCACGCGGTCCACGACCATGCGCCCGACGGCGGAGAGGAGGAGCGCGCGCACGAGGAAGAGGGCCGCGGCGAAGCCGATCCCGAGGCCCACGCCGATGGGCACGAGTTGGCGGCCGACGCGCAGGATCACGTCGGTCAGGTAGGGCAGGGAGCGGCCGAGGGCGGTGTAGGCCTCCTCGTACTGGTGCGACACGATGCCCATGAAGATCAGGCCGAGCACGCCGACCAGGCAGAGGAAGGTCGGGTAGATCAGGGCTTCGACCCAGCGGTTTTTCATCTCCTGGCGCAGGGCATAGTGATCGGCGAGATGGCCGAGTGCGCCCGCGAGGTCGCCGCTTTTCTCGCCGGCGGTAAGCGCGG
>JACRIP010000499.1 GCA_016220045.1 Planctomycetota bacterium | reverse complement strand
GAGGTCGACGTCGCCCGACTGGCGGCGACCACGACGTTGGCCGACGAGCACCTGGCCGGCCGGCTTAAGGTAAACGCCCGAGTTAGCTACGCCGGGTCCGGCGGAGCGGGCTACGGCGGCGGCGGCCGGATCGAGCTGGAGCGCGGCAAGGTCCAGGAGCTCCCGGTCTTTTCCACGTTTCTTTCGGCTTTGTCCGGGACGCAGGGGAAGGATTCGACGCTGTCGGCGGGGCACGCGGACTTCGCTCTCGCCGGGGACCGCGTGGACTGGCGGGACGTGCTGATCGAGGGACCGGTGATGGCCGGCTGCGGCGGGGGGAGCTGCCGGGTGGATGGGGAGGAGCTGGAGCTTTCGCTGGTACCGCGGCTGGGGAGCGAGACGACCGTGATCCCGATCATCGGGGACATCACGCAGAAGCTGCTCGACGTGGTGAAAGGGCAGTTGATCGAGGTGGAGCTGCGCGGGAGTCTGGCGGCGCCGACCTCGCGGGTGGCGCCGCTCAAGTTCCTGACCGCGCCGATCCGGGCCTTTTTGGGTGGCGGCGGCGGCAAGCGGCGTGGCGGCGGATCGGGCGGCCCCCCGACGGGGGACTCGGGGCCGGAGCGCGACCGGCGGTAGGGGCCGGTGCAAGGTGAGCGCAGGGAAGCGCGCGGAGGAACGACGGGTCCCCTGGTCGGACAGTGCCCGAAACCCAAGCGATCGCCGCGCGCCGCCGCGATTGGGCGATTGGATCCCTACTGCCGCGCTTCTTGACCGCGCGACCAGAATTGCGGATTTCGGATTTCGGATTTCGGATTGACGCGAGCCGGCAATCCCGGAGCTAATCCGCAATCGACCGGTATTCTTGCTGTTGGGATTCGGGGTGCGCCCGACTTGGGGGTTTGCCAGTCCCGGTGAAGAATTTCGGTCCCCGCTCGAATATGCAGGGCAACCCTTGGCGAGCCCGAGGGTTCGCTTCTCCCGGCCACCGGCCACCGGCCACCGGCCACCGCCTCACCGGCGTTCGAGCACGATGGCGCGGAAGATCTCGCGGCGCTCTGCGTCGTCGGTGCGGGAAGCGAAGTTGGCCACCTCGCGGTAGCGCTCGCGCACATGACGGAGGAGGGGTTCGGCGTAATCGGCGCCGAAGCGGCAGGGCTCGGTGAAATCGGGCGGCGGCGGGAACCAGACCACGAAGCGGGTGCGTGCGGACTCCAGGTCGGCGATCACGCGCGCGCCCTGGCCGGGTGCGGGAATCTCCGTGATCGTGAAGGAGCCGTGGTAGGAGGAGTGGCGCAGACCCGACAGGAGATTCAGCATCGCGCCCTCAGGGAAAACCAGGAGGGCATCGCCGGGGCGGGCGTGCGCCTCCAGGTGGCGGAGGACCGCGGACAGGATCATGCCGACGCCGGGCTCGGTAGCGAGCTCGCCGGCGCGCCCCGCGATGCGGTGCGTCTTCAGGCGCAACCGCCGGAGCGAAACCTCGCCGTGGACGAGGACGCACGCGACCAGTCCGGCCGCGAGCGCCACGCGATAGGTCGTGCGGGCGGGGGAGGGGAGCGCGAGGAACGGGAGCCGGTGGCGCAGCCAGGGCGCGGCCGGGAGTGCGCGAAACAGCAGGACGCCGAAGAGCAGGAAGGAGGGCGGGAGGACGTAGAAGCCGTACCAGTAGGCGCCGAGATTGAAGAGGGTGCGGGCGGACGCGAGCAGGGCGTAGGCGGCGAGCGCGGCGAGGTCCGGCGCGTCGGACGCGGGCGTGCGCCAGGCGCGGCGGGCGGCGAGGAGGAGGACGGCGAGGTCGAGGAGGGGCAGGTCGCGGAACGCGATGCCGGAGTCGAGACGGGCGCCGAGCGCGGCGGCGGCGGCGAGCGCCACCAGCAGCGGGACGGCCCCGCGCGCCCCGGCGGCCGGCGGGGCGAGTCGCGCCGCGACGACGGCGACCAAGAGCAGCGCGGCGTGCAGGCCGAGCGCCGTCGCGATCGCCGTCAGGGATTCGCCGGGTCTGGCCAGGCCGGCGAGTTCGAGCGGGAAGCTCATGCTGCCGCCGGTGGTGATCACGCCGCGCGGGAAGAGGTTGCCGAAGACCAGCACGTCGAAGCCGCACGCCGCCCCGAAGGCGAGGAGCGGCGGAGCGGCGACCAGCGTCGCCGCGCCGAGAAACGCGGCGCTTCCGCGGCCGTTGCGTTCGAGGACCAGGCGCAGCGCGCCGGCGGCGAGGAGCGCGGCCGCAAACTCGACCTTGGTGAGCACGAGCAGCCCGGCGACCGCTCCGGCGGCGGCGGCGCGGCGCGGGCTCAGGCGCAGACCTCGGGTCAAGAGGCAGAGCAGCCCTGCGAGTCCGAGCACGCTCGCATCCACCGCGGGGGCGGCGTAGGGCAGCAGGTAGTTGTAGCCGCCGGCGTTCGTGTACTGGGCGACGCCGCACAGCACGAGGAGCGACGCGGCGAGCAGCAGCGCGGGCGGCGGATCGAGGAAACGCCGGAGTAGGGCATAGGCGAGCAGGACGAACGCCCCGAGCCAGGCGGCGCCGACCGCGCGAAAGAGGTCGAGTTGCGGGCCGCAGAGCTTGACCAGGGCCGCGCGGAGGTAGGGCGAAAAGGGGCCGTAGTTGTACTGCACGTCGCGGTAGAGGAGCTCGCCGTCGGCGAGGCGGACGGCGGTGACCAGATCGCGGCCGCAGTCCACGAAGGCGTCCCCGCAGCGGGTCCAGGCGGCGGCCGCGGCGCAGGCGGTCAGCGCCAGGAGGAGCGCGACCGCCCAGCAATCGGCCCGGCGGGTCGCGCCGGTCGCGCCGGTCGCGCCGGCCGATACGGTGGCGGGGGCCGGGGCCGCCGGGGCAGGTGGAGTCACGCTATGCTCCCGAGCGCTCGAGGGGAGTGCCGAAGCGGCGGAAGGGACCCGTCGCCCCGCCGACGGCGGCGCGGGCGTCGCGAGCAGGTTTGCCGGGCCGCAGCCCCAAGGGGTTCGCGCACGCCCGCGGCGGCCGGCCTGAAGGCCGGCAACGAACCCGGGCTGAAGCCCGGTACTACGAACTCGCTGAGCGGTCGCGCACCGACCATGTCGCCAGGTTCAGGAACTGCGCGCGCGGCCGGCGGACCCGGTTCCTCAGGAGTCGATGCGGTCGGCTCCCGCGTAGATATTGAAGCGGTCGGGGCGCAGAAACCCGACGAGGGTGACGCCGAATTCGCGCGCCAGGTCCACGGCCAGGCTCGAGGGCGCGCCGACGGCGGCCACGAGCGGAATGCCGGCGACCAGGGCCTTCTGCAGGATCTCGAAGCTGCTGCGACCGCTGACGACGAGCAGCCGGTCGGACAGCGAGGTGCATCCGGCGAGAACCTGAGTCCCGACCACTTTGTCGACGGCGTTGTGGCGGCCGACGTCCTCGGCGAGGGCGACGATCGCGCCGGCGGGATCGAAGAGCGCGGCCGCGTGCAACCCGCCGGTGCGCGCGAAGAGGTCCTGCCCCGCACGCAGGAGGGCGGGGGCCCCGCACAGCGCCCGCGCCGACACGCGCGGACTTCCCGGCGGCGGCGCCGGCAGTCGCCGTAAGCGCAGCCCGTCGAGCGCCGCCTTGCCGCAAACGCCGCAGGCCGAGGTCGCAAAGAAGTGCCGGATCAGATTCTCCGGCGGCACTTCGGGCACGCGCCGGAGCTCGACCGTCAGCCGGTTGTACTCCTGCTGCGAGGTGTCCGGGCCGACGCAGAAGGTCATCCGCCCGAGATCGTCGCGCCCGCGCACCAGGCCTTCGGCGAAAAGAAAACCGGCCGCCAGCGCGAAATCCTCGCCGGGCGTGCGCATCGTGACGCACAGGCTCTGGGCCGCGGGCCCGTTCACTCCCGAGAGGTCCAGGCGGATCTCCAGCGGTTCCTCGACGGCGACCAGATCGCGGCGGCGGGCGACGGCGGGGGCCACCGCCGGCACGGCCGCCGCGGCGGCGGCGGCGACGCGGACCTCGTGGAGGGCGACTTTGCGCGCGCTGCGCGGCGGGAGAGGAGGCATGGCACTCGTGTCCCGTCCACGTTGATTCTTGCTGGGCCAAGCCCCGTGTAGGGGCGACCCTTGTGGTCGCCCCGATGGGCCGTACACGATGGCCTGCGGGGCGGGCACAAGGCCCGCCCCTACATGTTCGCAACCGGTAGACTCGACGTTAGCAGGACACTAGCCGCGGCGGCGCGGGCGCGGGCGCGGCGGCGGCTCCAGCCCGGCAAGCCCGCGCGCGACCGGGAGTTGGCGCAGGTAATGGTCGGCGAGCACGAGCGCGGTCATCGCCTCGACCAGCGGCACCGCGCGCGGCAGCACGCAGGGATCGTGGCGGCCGCGCCCGCTGAGGAGCACGCGGCGCCCGCGCCGGTCGACGGTCTCCTGCGGGCGCATGATCGTCGCCGTGGGCTTGAACGCGACCCGCAGCAGGATCGGTTCCCCGTTCGAGATCCCGCCCTGGATCCCCCCCGAACGGTTCGTGCGCGTGCGCACTCTACCGGCTTCGCTGTAGAACGGATCGTTGTGCTCCGAGCCGGTCATGAGCACGCCGGCGAAGCCGCTGCCGATCTCGAACCCCTTCGACGCCGGCAGCGAGAGCATCGCCTTCGCCAGGTCGGCTTCGAGTTTGTCGAAGACCGGCTCGCCCAGGCCGGGCGGCACGCGGCGCGCCACGCACTCGACGATGCCGCCGAGCGAATCGCCGTCGGCGCGCGTCTCCTCGATCAGTGCGATCATGCGGGCCGCCGCTCGCGGATCGGGGCAGCGCACGGGAGTGCGTTCGACCGCGCGCGCGCTGACGCGGTCGGGGTCCACCTCGGCGACGACGTCACGGACCTGCTTGACGTAGCCGACGATGGCGATGCCGCAGGTCCGGGCGAGGAGGCGGCGGGCGATGGCGCCGGCGGCCACGCGGCCGACGGTCTCGCGCGCCGAGGCGCGCCCGCCGCCGCGCCAATCGCGCAGTCCGTACTTGGCCTCGTAGGTGTAGTCGGCGTGGGAGGGGCGGTAGGCGTCGCGAAAGGCCGCGTAGTCGCCGCTGCGCGCGTCCTGGTTCGCGACCATGATTTCGATCGGCGTGCCGAGCGTGAGGCCGTCGACGACGCCGGAGAGGAGGCGGGCGGTGTCGCTCTCGCGTCGCTGGGTGGTGAGCCGGCTCTGCCCGGGCCGGCGGCGATCGAGGTCGTGCTGGATCGCGGCCAGGTCGAGCGGCAGGCCGGGCGGGCAGCCGTCGACGGTGCAGCCGACCGCGCCGCCATGCGACTCGCCCCAGGTGGTTACCCGAAACAGCCTGCCGAAGGTGCTGCCCATCCGCGGCTCAACCCCTTCCGCGCGCCTCGTTGAGGATCTGGCGCCGGAGCGCGCGCGTCTCGGCCGGCAGCACTTTCGTGACCTCGTCGCACTCCTCTTCCATGAGCAGCATGCGACTGACCAGGTCGTTCATCTTGCGCAGCCGATCGCTGACGATGCGCAGGAAGTTCTCGAGCACCTTGTAGGCGCTGAGCTTCCCGGCCTTCATGTAGGCTTCGAAATCGACCTTGCGGATGGTCGAGAGCACCGTGCGCGCCATCGCCACCGCGCTCGACGAGCGGTTGCGGTGGTCCATGATGCAGGACTCGCCGAAGACCGAGCCCGCCTCCAGGATGGCGATCGTCTCCTCCTCGTTCGCGGCGATGCGCTTGCGGATCTCCACCCGCCCTTCGAGGATGATGTAGAACTCGTCCCCCAGGTCGTTCTCCTCCGTGATCCGGTCGCCCGCCTCGTGAGTCACTTCGCCGGTGATGGCCAGGATCTCCTGGATTTCCTCCATGGTCAGGCCGTTGAAGATGGGGACGAGGTTGTAGCGCTCGGGCTGGAGATGCAGCTTCTTCATGGATCCCCCTCGCTGAAGTGGGTGGGCGCCGTGCGCGTCATCCTAGCAGGCGGGAAGGGGGGATGCAATGAATTGGGTGGCGCGGGGTGCAGGTCCGGACCTGCTTCTCGACCGCACCGCCCCCACGCATCCGGGAACTGCCCTCCGTCGTACTCGTAGCTCGTACTCGTACTCGTACTCGTACTCGAATGCCCTGGGCGTTCGAGTACGAGTACGAGTACGAGTACGACGGAGGGCAGTGGTTTCGAAGCGCATGGCCGACACGGTCGAGATGCAAGAGCGGACATGCACCCGGTGGCTCAGTCGTCTCGCCCGCACCACCCACCTTCCCCGCCCTACCCGCGCCCGGGCGCGGTGGGCGGGCCGCCGGGCGCCTGGCGGAGCCCCATCTTGGCGGCGGAGCGCACGGCGGGGCTCTTGTCGTTGGCCGCGCGTTCGAGGAAGGCGCGGGCCTCGGCGTTGGTGAAGTAGGTCCCGAGCGCCCAGGCCGCGGCCGCGCGCAGGTCCTCATGCGCGCCGCCCCAGAAGCCGAGGACGCCGGTGCGGCCGAGCGTGCGCCCCAGCGCGGGCACCACGCGCTCGTCGTTGACCTTCGCCGCCGCCACGCAGGTCTCGCGCAGCAGCTTTTCGTCCTTCGCCATGTCGAGGATGCGCGCGAGCGAGTCGGTCAGATCGCGATAGCGCAGCTCGCCGAGCACCGCGACCCCGGCGGTCGCGATCGTCGGGTCGTCGTCCTGGAGAATGCGCGAGAGCAGCTTGACCGCGCGGTCGCGCGGCAGGCGGCGCAACAGGTTGATCGCCTCCTTGCGGACCTTCTCGTCGCGGTGCCGGAGCGCCGCCAGCGCTTCCGACTCGACCGAGGAAGATACCGTATCCAGCACCTCCAGGATGCGCGCGTACTTGTCCGTCGGGGCGAAGGGGTTGAGCTCGCGCGCCAGTTCGCCCTTCGCCTCGTCGCCGAGTTCGCGCAGGATGAGCGCGAAGGCCTTGCGCATCGGGTACTCTTCGGTCTCCATGATGGCGTTCACCAGGCGGCGCGTGGCGGCGCGCCCGAATCCGGTAATGACCTGAACCGCGAGGGACTGGGTGGCCTCCTCGACCGACTTGAGGTCGCGGATGAGCTGGTCCCCGGGTTCGCCTTCGACGAGCTGGCGCAGCACCTCGTCGTTGAGCTTGCGCAGCTCGGGCGCGGAGAGGACCGGGCCCGCGCGCTGCTTGCCCAGGGCCCAGACCAGGCGCTTGGCGGGTTCGTAGTTGCGGCCGCCGATGAAGTCGCGGGCGAGCTCGGCGGCGAGGTCCACGAGTTTGCCGAAGACCGAAACGTTGGTCTCCGCGCGCAGGGCTTCGACGATCGGGCCGAGCGAGCGGGGCAGGAGGAAGTCCTTGATCAGGCGCGTCGCCTTCTCCACGAAGACCAGGTAGGTTTCGGCGGCGAGGGCGCGGGTCTGAGCGAGCCGGTGCGAGAAATTGCCGGCGAGGCGGGCGACGAGCTGGCCCGCGAGCGCGGCCTCCTGGTCGAGGAGGAGGGTCTCGAGCGTGACCAGGAGGTCGCGTGCCAGCTCGGGCGCGAGCAGCGACTCGGGCTCGGCGCGCAGCCAGCCCTCGGCGCGGTGTACCGCCTGCTGGCCGGGCGTGAAGGCGGCGACGGCGGCCGGGCTCGGCGCCTGGTGGGCGGGCCGGGCGCCGGTCGCGGAGGAGCCGGGCGGGGCCGCG
>JACRIP010000498.1 GCA_016220045.1 Planctomycetota bacterium | reverse complement strand
TCCGGAACAGCCCGATCCCCAGAATGAGGCGTATCCGCGCCAATCGACCTATTGCGACAGCCTCTTCAGGCGGAGCCTACGCCGAAGACGAATCGCAATTGGCCCATCGTTCCGCCTGAAGGCGGAACTACAAACGAGCTGGATGGCCAATCTACGCTCCTTGGCACCCCGGACGGCCCGTCTGCCGGGGGCGGCGATTAGCGTTGTGGTGCTAGGGACTCTCCGGTCCGTCGCGACGGCCCATCCCGTCGTCCGCAACTGCACGCGGCGCGCCCGCCGGGGCCAGGTCCAGGTACCAGACCAGCATCACTTCCCCGGCCGCGGTGGGCGTCCCGTCGTACGCGTGGAGGTGCACCTGCCCGAGATGGCAGCCCTGGCGCCGATAGAACGTGCACGCACCGACGTTGTTGTTCTGGGACTCGACCTTCAGCCACCGGCAACCGGCCGCCGCGGCCCACCCGGCCGCCTCCCGGAAGAGCGCCGCGCCGACGCCCCGGCCGCGCCACGCGGGGCGCACGCGGAGGTCCCAGAGGCAGGCGAGGTCGGTTCGGCCCTCGAGCATGAGCAGATCGCGCGTGTCGCGGGCGACGGCCGCGCCGCCCACCACCGCTCCGTCCGCCCGGGCCAGGAAAAAGCGCCAGCGCGAAACGTCGAACCGCGCGGGCCAATCCGTCGGCGGCTGCGCGACGTCGAAGTCCTTCTCGAAGGGCGCCACTGCGACCTCTTCGAGCCGAAACCCACCGCCCCCCTCATCCAAGGCAATTACCTGATAGATGGAGGCCGCACGGAACGCGATGGGCACGGTGGCGTAGGCGGCAAGGTCGCGGGGAGCGGCGGGCTCGACCCGGAAGGCGGTCACGGCAGGGGTCGCTCCGGCGGTCGGGGAATGGCGAGGGCGGGAAGGTGCAGCGCGGCGCGTTCCACGCGGACTACGGAGCGATGGGAAAGTCCATGCCGGCCGCCGGCTTCCCCAGCAATCTGCACATGGCGGTGATTTGGCCCTGGTGCTGGTAGAGATGCGTGAGCGTACGCAGGACCACCAGCGCCGGAACCAGCCGTTGCTCCTTCTTCTGCCAGGTGATCATGAGGCGGGGAGTATTCAGCTCCTCCCGGGAGCACCGGCGCAGATACGCGTCGGTCGCGGCCGCGACCTGCTGCCGGAAGCCTGCCAGCGCGTCCAGGGTCGGGTAGGCCGCCTCGTTGTCCTCCGGGTCGGACCGGCCCTGGAGCACGCCGAGCCAGTACTCCTGCGCACTCATCACATGGTGCAGTTGCAGGCGCACGGAGGCATAGCCGAAGCCCGGCACGGCGCGGTCCAGTTCCTCGGCGCTGAGCCGGCGGCAGTGGGCCAGCAGGTTCTGCAGGCTGCGGTGGGCGCGCTCGTGCAGGTCGAGCAGTGCCTCAGGAGTATACATGAGGCTCCCCCCTCTTCGTCTGGATTCCGGGCAGAGTCGAAAATCGGCCCGACGCGAGGCCGCGCACACCGCCCGCCGTGCGCCGTGCGCGGGGCCGGTCGGGGGGGGAGGGGGCGGCGGCTCACTCGAAACTGCGGAGGAATTCCGCGTTGTTCTGCGTCTTGCCGAGGGCGCCGAGCAGGGCGGCCATGGCGTCGAGGGGCGCCCGCTCCGCGAGCCGGCGCCGCAGCTTGACGATCCGCTCGAGGGTGGCCGGCGCCAGCAGCAGCTCCTCCCGCCGCGTCCCGGACTTCAAGAGGTCGATCGCCGGGAAGACCCGCCGCTCCGCCAGGTCCCGGTTCAGGTAGATCTCCGAGTTGCCCGTCCCCTTGAACTCCTCGAAGATGATCTGGTCCATGCGCGAGTTGGTGTCGACCAGCACCGTGCCGAGGATCGTCAGCGACCCGCCCTCCTCGACGTTGCGCGCCGCCCCGAAGAAGGCGCGCGGGCCCGCGAAGGCGGCCGCGTCAAGGCCCCCCGACATGGTCCGGCCGCGCTGGGGCAGCTCGTTGTTGTAGGCACGGGTCATGCGCGTCAGGGAGTCGAAGAGAATCACGACGTCGCGCTTCTCCACGACCAGCTTCTTCGCCCGGGCCAGCACCTCGTTCACCAGCGCGATGTGGCGATTCGCCGGCATGTCGTTGGTTGAGGCGAAGACCTGAGCCGTGGTGCCGCGCAGGGTCACGCGGCAGTCCGTCGCCTCCTCGGGCCGTTCGTCGATCAGGAGCACCAGGACGTCGGTGGTCGGGGAGTTGCGCAGGATCGCGTGCGCGATCTTCTGCATCAGCATGGTCTTGCCGGCGCGCGGCGGCGAGATGATGAGTCCGCGCGTCCCCTTGCCGATCGGCGTGAAGAGATCGAGCACGCGCGTCGAGAGCTCGGTCGGCATGGTCTCGAGCACGAACTGCTCACGCGGCTGCACGGCGGTGAGCGCGTCGAAGAGCGGATTCGCGCCGCGGGGGGCGGGGCGGTCCCCCTGGGCCGCCCGGCCGGGGCGGGGGGGCTGCGGCCGGCCTTGCGGGCGCCCCTGCGGGCGGCCCTGCGGGGGGCCGGGCGGGCGGCCCTGCGGCGTGCCGGGCGGGCGGCCCTGCGGCGTGCCGCTG
>JACRIP010000495.1 GCA_016220045.1 Planctomycetota bacterium | reverse complement strand
GTGGGGCCGGGGGTGGGCCCGCGGCCGGGTCGGGGTCGCCGGCGGCGCGCCCGTCCGCGGCGGGAAAGAGCGCCCCATCGGCGGAGGCGGCGGATGCGGAGATTGCGGGGCCGATCCCGCTGCCCTCGCCCGACGAACTCGAGGACGGCCTGGACCCGCCGACGGCGTTCGAGCCCGGCGGTCCGCCCCGGCCCCGGGGGTAGGGGGCCGGCCACGCTGATCGGAACGGCTTCGGAGGTAGGGGCGGACGCCTTGTGCCCGCCCCGCAGGCCACCCCGTGCGGCCCATCGGGGCGACCACAAGGGTCGCCCCTATACCCGGACGCGTACCCCCGGATTCGAGGCTGGCGGCCCCCTCAGGTATTCCGCGCATACGGGAGTCCCGGTCAGGCGCGGGCGGCGGTCAGGCGCGGGGGGTGGGGGTGGGGGCGGGCGAGGCGGGCGTGCCGGGGGGCGGCGGCGGGGCGGGGCGCGCCGCGGCGTCGGCGGCGCGCTCGATCGCGGCAATCAGGTCTTTCGCGTCGTAGGGCTTGGTGAGAAACGCGCTCACGTGCTGATGCAGCGCCTTCACCCGGCTCCCCACGGACCGATCGCAACTGAGCACCACGATCGGCAGCGTGCGCGTCTGCGGATTCGCCCGGATGCGCTCGATCACCTCGCTGCCGTCGAGGAAGGGCAGGCCGAGATCCATGATGATGACGTCGGGTCGCGCGTTCTCCAGCGCGTGGAGCAACGGCCCCGGCGTGCTGAACGGAGTGACCTCGATGCTGCGCGGCGTGAGTTGCGCTTCGACGACCGCGAGGATGTCGGGCTCGTCATCGAGCAGCCACACCCGCCTCCGCCACGGCCGCACGTCGCGCATCCCGGTTCCTCCACTCACCCCGGCGTAGAACGGCGGCGCAGGAATGGATCGCCGCGGCTTGCCGGCACGGGCCGGCGCGGGCGCCGGCCCGCCTAGGTCCGGCTCGTCGTCGTTGCGGCGGCTGCCACGGTCGCCATCTGGGTGTCAGCCGCCGGCCACTTCCCGGAATCTTCGCGCCCGCTTCCCTCCGGCGCGCGCACGCCCACCATCTTGCCCACCACCTGCATGAAGGACTCCAGCGGGAAGGGCTTGTCGATCAGCGTCGCGCAGCCCAGCCCGAGCATTTCCGCCCGCGTCGCGTCCGTCCACTGCTCCGACATCCCGAGCGCCGGACACACCAGTTCCTTCGCGCGATGATGACGCAGCACGTCGGCGCCCGACCGCCCCGCCAGATGGCGGTCCACCATCACCAGATCGAAGAGCACCGTGTCGAGACAGACGATCGCGCTCTCCACGTCCGGGGCGATCACCCCGTCCACTCCCAGCCCTCGGAGCATCACCTCAATCAGGTTCTGGGTCGCCGGATCGTCCTCGGCCACCAGGACCACTTTGGAAGACTCCACGCACGCCTCCTTTCAGGCTACGGTTCCGGTGCGCGGCACCGACCGGCTCTGGACGTCGTCCCGTGACTGACGGAGCCAGGTCCACCCCCCCGGGGACCCGGACCCACGCAGCAGCGTTCCAGAGCTCGACCGGGCCGCGCCGGCTGGGCGTTCACTCTCTTGACCACAGATGTCCAGTGCTTCTTAAAGCAATTCCCGAACCCCGGATCAATCCCCCTCCCCAGGTCTCACCCAGCTCCCCGCTTCGTCTCCGCCGGGCGGCATAACTATATATCTATACATGAATTGCGGAAGCAGCTCGGGGTGTGCTGGGCCCGGTGCCGCGGGCGGCGGAGGCGTAGCCACGGGGGCGACGAGTGCCGCCGGTCTTGCAGGTCGGAGGGGTGGCGGTGCCCGACCATGAACCGCCGTACCTAGCCCCGGAATGTGTTCAGCGAAATGAACAGGGATTCGGGGACTGGGGAAGCGCGGAGGGGAGGTGGCAGGGAGGTGGGGTGGATCAGCGCAGATCGGTCATGCGCAGGGCGGCGGTCAAGGGCACGGTGCGGTCATCCTTGAGGGCGCCGAGTCGCGCGAGGAGGTCCCAGATCGCCAGGGCGGTGTCGCGGATGGAGCGCAAGTCCTCGCGCGCGGCGTCGCTCAGGCCGTCGGTCTGTTCGAGCAGGAGGTCGGCGCGTCCCTGCAGCACGGTCAGCGGGTTGTTGAGCTCCTGGCGGATGGCGAGGGCGACCTCCCCGATGGCGGCGAGGCGTTCCGACTTGACGATGCGGGCGTGCGCCTCGATGAGGTCGAGGTCGCGGCGCTGAAGCTGGTGGTTGAGCTGGCGCAGATCGACCTTGCGCAGGACCGAGCGGCAGAGATCGGGGAGGAGGCGGAGATCGAACGGCTTGCGCAGGTATTCGTCGGCGCCGCTGCGCAGGAGTTCGGTCACCAGTTCTTCGGAGCCGTAGGCGGTCATCATGATGACGCCGAGAAAGGGGTGGCGTTCCTTGGCCCAGCGCACGACGGCGAGCCCGTCGCGGCGCGGCAGGCGGTAATCGGCGATCAGCAGGTTGTAGGGGTTTTCCTGGAGGGCGGAGATGGCGGCCTCGCCGTCGGCGGCGACGGCGACCTCGAAGCTCGTGCGCAGGATGGCGCGGACGGACTCGACGATATCGGGGTCGTCCTCGGCGATGAGCACGCGACCGGAGGAGGCGATCGCCGCGGCGGGGTTGGCGGGGGGCACGGTGGGCGCCGCCAGCACGCCCTCGACGGTGGCCAGCAGGTCCGCCTCCTCGAAGGGATGGCGCAGCAGCCCGAAGGCGCCGACCTCCCGGGCCAGCGGCTCGATCATGCCGTTCAGGTAGGCGGCGCTCACCAGCAGGACCGGAATGCGGTTGTGGCGGCGGAATTCCTCGGATTTCAGGACGCGGCAGAGCTGGACGCCGTCGATGACGCGGACCTTCACGTCGGCGATCACGAGGTCGGCGGGCGTGGCGCGCAGGTGGTCGAGCGCCTCGAGGCCGTTCGCGCAGGTGGTCACGGTCAAGCCGGCGTGCGTGAGCGGGGTCGCGAGCTCGCGGGCGAGGTCGGCGTCGTCGGTCACGGCGAGCACGGTGGCGGGCCGCATCGGCGGGCCTCCAGCGAACACCTGGGCGAAATCCGGAGCGTGGTGCGCCCGCGGCGCGCGCCCAGGATAGCACGGCGCGGGGCCGCGTCAAGGGGAAGATCGGGCGCGGGGTGCATCCCCCCGCCGCGGGTGCATGGCCGTTCTTGGATTTCGACCTTACGCACCGCACGCTGGGAAATCGTGGCCTCCGTCGTACTCGTATCTCGTGCTCGTACTCGTACTCGAATGCCCTGGGCGTTCGAGTACGAGTACGAGTACGAGTACGAAAGCGACCGCGCGCCATGGCGCCACGAGGGTAGGCCGGCTGGGGCGGCGCGTACTCGGCGTCCCGGGGCGGCGATCGCGAAATTCAGCGCGCCCGCGACACCGGGGTGCGCCCGCCCGCCGAATGGTAGTGGACAAGCGGACCGACCCGCGCGTAAAATGGCCGGTACCACGGCAGCACGGCACCACGGACCTCCGACGACACCCCGCGAGCACCACCTCCGGGTCAGGGAGCCGCATGGAGATGGACGGCGCATTCACCCGGCGTGGAGGCTCCGCGGCTCCCGCGGACGGCGCCTGCCGGGCCCCGGACGCGACGAACGAGACGCGCGGTCGGGTGCTCGACAACGCCCTCGATATCGGCACTCTCCTACTGGGAACGCTGGACCTGCACGAAACCCTGCGCACCGTGCTCTCGATGCTCCTGGCGGTCGCCCAGGCGCGCTCCGGCTGGATCTTCCTGTGGCGCGGGGACGACCGGTCCACGCCGGGCGAGCCGGTCGCCATCGGTCTGTCCGCGGAAGCGGCCGCCCGCCTGTCGGCGTTGCGGCCCGACGCCGGGGAGTGGGGCCGCGCCCTGGCCGATCGCCGGGCCTTCGCCCTGGCCGACACCCGGGCCGCCGCCGATTGGCCGGCCGAGCTGCGCGCCGTCGCCGAAGCCGCCGGCCTGCGCGCGCTCGCGACCGTGCCGATCCGCGGACCGCAAGGCCTCCCGCTCGGCGCGCTCTGCGTCGGCTTCGAGTCCCCCTGCGCCCCGCCGCGCTCCCACCTCTCGATCCTCGAAACCAACGCGGAGTTCGCCTCCGTCGCTATCGACCGCGCGCTCCAGGTCGAGGAGATCGAGCGCCAGCGCGCCGAATTCGCCACCGTCCTCGCCGACGTCCCCAGCGCCGTGGTCAGCGTCGATCGCGAAGGCGCCATCGTCGTCTTCAACCGCGCGGCTGAGGTGTTCACCGGACTGAGTTCCGCCGCGGTCGCCGGGCGCGCCGGGCTCGCCCTGCTCACGCGCCGCCACCCGGACCTCTTCGCGCCCCTGCTCGCGTGCCTCGAACGCGGCGAGATCACCAACGGCGCGGAACGCGTCCTCCTGCGCCCCGACGCCCACCCGCTCTACTTCAGCATCAGCGCGCGCCCGCTGCGCGATGCGCGCACCGGCGCCGGCCTCGGCGCGGTCCAGATGTTCCACGACGTCTCGACCTTCAAGGCGCTCGACCGCCTCAAGTCCGATTTCGTGGCCAACGTCTCCCACGAACTGCGCACCCCGCTCACCGCGATCAAGGGCGCCGTCGGCGTGATCCTCAGCCGCACCGAGGGGCCGCTCGCTCCCGGCCAGGAACGCTTTCTCAATATCGTGGATCGCAACACCAACCGGCTCGTGCGCCTGATTTCCGACATCCTCGACCTCGCCAAGATGGAGTCGGGCCGGCTGGACTTCCATCCGCGTCCGGTTTCCCTGGTTGACGTGTGCGCGGACGTCGTGGGCTCGCTCAAGTCGCTCGCCGAACAGCGGCACATCGCGCTCGCCCTCGCGCCGCCGGCGTCGCCGCCGCCGCTCATCCAGTGCGACGAGGACCGGATCAAGCAGGCCATCACCAACCTGGTCTCGAACGGGCTGAAATTCACTCCCGCCGAAGGCCGCGTGGACCTGGCGGTCGTCGACCATGGCGGCGAGGTCCGGGTGCTGGTGTCCGATACCGGCATCGGGATTGCACCGGAGGACATCGGGCGCCTCTTCGACAAGTTCGTGCAGCTCGATTCGGGCGCGACGGCGATGGCGGACGGCACCGGGCTGGGACTGGCGATCACCAAGGAGATCGTGACCGCCCACCGGGGCCGGCTCTGGGTGGAGAGCGAGTCGGGGAAGGGCTCGACCTTCTGCCTGGCGTTGCCGAAATTCGCGACGCCCTGAGGCGTGCCGGCGGCCCGGGGCGCGGCCGGCCGGGAACTCATGAAGCCACTGCACCCGGGTACGAGCAACCGTGCGATTGAGGATTCCAGCTCAAGGAAGTACCCGATGCCCGGAAAACGCATCCTGCTGGTCGAGGACGACGAAGACGTCACGACCATTCTCGCCCGTTGCCTGGAAGTCCAGGGCTACGAGCTCTGTCTCGCCGAGAACGCGGCCACGGTCTATTCCCTCCTGGCCGAGAAGCCGCCGGACCTGGTCCTGCTCGACGCCATGCTGCCCTTCGTCAGCGGCTACGAGATCTGCGCGCAGATCAAGCAGAACGCGCGCACGGCGGGCATTCCGGTGATCATGCTGTCGGCGCGCTCGCAGTCGTTCGAGATCGAGAAGGGGCTGCGGGCGGGGGCGTCGCTCTACATTACCAAGCCGTTCGAGATCGCGGACCTGTTGACGGCGGTGAAGAAATTCCTGCCGCTGGCGCCGGCGTAGTGAGCCTTCAATGTCGATTCGATGGGTGACGTAGGGGCGCCTCGTGAGGCGCCCCGATCGGCCACGCCCCGAGGCCTGCGGGGC
>JACRIP010000505.1 GCA_016220045.1 Planctomycetota bacterium | reverse complement strand
GACGCGGGCGGGAATGGCTCACTCTGGCGATCGGGCCGGCCGGACGAAACTCCAGCCTCGCTGACCTCGCGGCGCAGGCCGGACCTGTCCCCCGGAGCGCGAAGCGCGTAGGGGGAAGGCCTGCGCCACAAGGGCTTCGAGCGTTTCTGGGATCGTTCGAGAGGTCGCCGGCAATTGTGGTGCAGGCCTTCCGGCCTGCACCGAAGGGCCACTGACCGCTGCCTCGTGCGACGGCCTCTTCCGGCGGAAGCGCCGGCCGCTTGCGATACGCCCTGGCCCTTCGCTCCGCCTGAAGGCGGAACTACGAACGAGGTCGAGGCGAGACCGTCCGCCGCCGCCGGGCCGGAACGACGTCGCGCTACCCGGCCGGGCCGCCCCCTACTTGCCGTTCTTCTGCTTGGCCGCCTGCTTGGCCTCCTCGACGGCCTGCTTCAGTTCGTCCTTGAACCCCTCCCACTCGCCCATCGTTTCGTCGGTGGGCTTGCCGCAGGCGGCGCGGACCTCCAGGTTGTCGAAGGCCTTGCGGGCCTCCGCGGAGGCGAAGATCTTCTCGTCGACCTCCACGCCGATCGTGCGCTCGTCGAGCTTCTTGGCCGTGGTCTGCGTGATGAGGCCGGGCAGGCGGATCGAGATGCGGGCATTGAACCCCGCGGTCAGCTTCTTCACCAGCTCCAGCGTCTCGGGTTCGCCGGTGATCGGGTTGTCCCCCGCCCCGCCGCCGTTGCCGGACTTGGGCGGGCTCGCCTTCGGGTCCTTCTTGGGGTCGGCCTTGGGGTCGGCCTTGGGGTCGGCGGGCGCCTTCGGATCGCCGGGCTTCGCGTCCTCCTTGAGCTTGCTGCCGCCGGCCGCGTTCTTGGCCAGCATCATTTCCATGCCGCCGTCCGGTGTTTTCCGTACCAGGGCCACGGGTTGCGGCGGGCCGAAGGTGACGACGTCCACGCAGCAGGGGAGCTGCATCGGCTTGCCCTGCTCGTCGAGGAACTTGAGCTTGAGGAACCAGACGGTGCCGGGTTCCTTGGCGTCGCCCGGGACCGAGGCGAGACCGCAGAGCTGGATGCGCGGCACGGCGCCCTTGCGGGGCGGCGCGGCCTTCGCGGGCCGGCGATTGGCCTCGAGCGGGACGCCGGCGCGCGGCTGGTCCACGAGCGGCGGCGCCATGCGGCGCCACACCCAGCGTTCCAGTTCGGGCGTGGTCACGCGGAGGTCGAGGCGCCAGGACTCGGGTTTCTCGGTGGCCTCGGTCTTGGCGAAGGTCACCCACATTTCGTCCTTGGCGGGGTCGTAGGCGGCGGTGGTGGGCGTGAGGTCGGCGCGTTTGAGCTTGGCCGGATCCACGGTCCAGCAGGTCTCGTCGAGCCGGACCGTGTTCGAGCGGATGGGGCGGCCGCGCTCGCGCACGCGCTGGATGTCGGTGAAGAAGGCCTCGCCCGACTGGATGATCTTGCCGTCGACGAATTCCGACTGGTAGTCGGGGCGGACGAGGATGCCCTCGAGGTCCTGGAACAGGTAGTGTTCGGCGACCATGCGCTGGACGTTGGGCGCATCGGCGCCCTTGTCGCCGGAGAGGCCGGGGATGGCGATGGCGGCGCGCATGCGGATGCGGCCGGAGCCGTCGGGGTAGAGGGTCCACCACTGTTCGAGCTTGATGCAGCCGGGCAGGAAGGCGAGGGCGAGGGCGACGGCGAGAAGCCCGGCGCGGCGCGCAGACATCGAGAGTCCTCCTTTGCGTGCGAACGGCAGGCGATTCCTGCGGGGGGCGGGGCGCGGGCGCGGGACGCGCGCGGGGGCCCTTCAGTGCGGGCGCATCATAGCCGCCGGGCGCGCGGCCTGTCAAGGCAACGGAGCCTTGATCGTTCCGGCGCCGGCCGCTATCATGTGCGGCGCTCGCCCGGCCGCGGCGCAGTCGGACGCACCTCCTCGGCAATGACGGCAAGGGGACCGATGTTCACCAGGATCCTCGTTCCGCTCGACGGTTCTCCCCTCTCCGAGGCGATTCTGCCTGCGGTAGAGTCCGTAGCCGCACTTTTCGGCGCGGAGATCCTGCTCCTGCGCGTGGTGCCGCCGGCGCCGGACCTGGGCATGGAAGCGCGCTACGCGGACTCGATGGTCGCAGGGGAGTGCGAGCGGTACCTGGCGGAGGCGGCGGGCCGGATGACCGCGCGTGGGCGCCGCGTGTCGGTGCTGGTGCGTACCGGGGCGCCGGCGCAGGGGATCGCGGAAGAGGCGCCGCGCGCGGGCGCCGACCTGATCGCGATGTCCACCCACGGCCGCTCCGGCGTCAGCCGCTGGGTCTTCGGCAGCGTCACCGAAAAGGTCATCCGCCTCGCTTCGGTTCCCCTGCTCCTGGTGCGGCCCCCGCTGCGGCCGTGCGGCTCGCCCGACCAGCGCCCCTTCTCGCGCATCCTCGTCCCGCTCGACGGCTCGGCCCTCGCCGAGAGCATCTTCGCCCAGGTGGAAGAGCTGGTGCGGAAGTGCGCGGCCGAGGTCCACCTGCTGCGCGTCGAGGAGGTCGAGGAGGCCGCCTCCCACGTCAAGGGGTCGATCGCGGCGACGCGCGTCCACGTGGCCGAGGAGTACCTGCGGCACATGACCGAGCGCTCCATCGCCAAGGGGTTCACCACCCTCGGCGCGATCCGCTGCGGCAACTCGGCGGACGGAATCCTGCGCTACTCCGAGGAGCGCGTGTGCGACCTGATCGCCATGTCCACCCACGGGCGCTCCGGCGTCAGCCGCCTGCTCCTCGGCAGCGTCGCGGACAAGGTCCTGCGCGCCAGCCAGATCCCCATCCTGCTCCTGCGCGGGCGTGAATGATACGGTTATTGCCTGATCCTGCCGCAGTTTCTGAAAGGGCCGCGTCCATGAAGAACATCGCCATTGTCGGCGCCTCGGCGAATCCGGAGAAGTTCGGCAACAAGGCGGTGCGGGCCTATCGGCAGCGCGGGTGGAACGTGTACCCGATCAACCCGAAGGAGGCGACGATCGAGGGGCTGAAGGCCTTCAAGTCGCTGGCGGAGATCACGGAGCCGCTGGACGAGGTGAGCTTGTATCTGCCGCCGCCGGCAGTGCCGGCGGTGCTGCGCGAGATCGCGGCGAAGGGCGTCAAGCGGGTGTGGTTCAATCCGGGCACCGAGAGCGAGGCGGCGCTGACGCTGGCGGAGGAGCTGGGGCTGGAGGCGATCGTGGCGTGCTCGATCGTGGGCGTGGGGGCGGATCCGGGAACGCTGTAGCGAGGGGGTGCGGGAGGCGAGGTGGGATTGGGGTGCGGGAGGCGAGGGTGACGCGACCCTCCCCCCTCCCCGCCCCTCCCCCGCTGCGGCGGGGGAGGGGGAAAACGCGGGTGCGGGAGAGGCGGCGCGGGCGCTGCGGCGGGGGAGGGGGAAAAGGCGGGGGCGGGAGAGGCGGCGCGGGCGCTGACGATCCCGCGCGCCGGTTGTAGGGGCGGGCCTTGTGCCCGCCCCGGGGTGGAATGGCCGATTCGTATCCGCAACGGCAGGCCACGCGAGGGTGCCCACAAGGGGCGCCCCCACAAGAATCCCCGATTCTCATCCTCTTCCGGGACTGCGGGGCCTCATGACGGCCACGCCCTACCCTGGGTGCAGGATGAGCCGCCGGCCGAAGAGTGTGCGGTCGTGTCGGGTTGCACCGCCGACCGCCCCGCCGCCGCCGGGCGGTC
>JACRIP010000504.1 GCA_016220045.1 Planctomycetota bacterium | reverse complement strand
GCGCGGGGCGCCTCCCGCTGCGCGGCACGGCGCCCCGCGAGGTGAGAGTGCAGGAGCAGCGGGAAGGCGAGGAACAGGATCCCGATGGCGCACCCGGCGGCACAGGCGCCCCACGAGCGCGCGGTTTTCTGGGGCATGCAGGGTCCCTCGCGCAGGCGTCCGGGTCGGGAGGCGGGCCGCCGCCCCTCGCTGTTTTCCCTCAGTCGGAATCGGACATCTGCCCGCGTGGCCTCGACTGGACGGGCACGCGGGTTGCCCGTCCGATCGACATCAGGCCAGCCTGTCCTCTATGTGGATGCCACCACCGGGCCGCCGGCTGAATCCTCCAGGAAGGCCCCTAGGCTAAGCAACAGCCCGGCCAGCATCATCGCGGATAGACCGTAGAAGGCCAAGCTGATCTCCAGGATCTCCGGCTGTTCGAGCGCCCACCGCGGCGCGTAGTGGAACTGCGGCCAGGTCATGGCCTGGACCCCAACGGCCAACTGGCCAGCGATGGCCAGTCGCTCTTCAGACCAGGAGACCTTGCCCCGCAGCCACAGCAGCCGGACGAAGACCAGAAACCCGACGGCCCAGATCGGTATGAGCGGCCGAAGCGCGTGGCCGCCGGCATGAACCCAGTACATTCTCTCCAGCGCAACGGCCTGGAGGATCAGTCCGAGGAGACCGTTCACTTCAGCCAGGAATCGGAACCCGCCTGGCCGATCGAGACGACCCCGCCACGAGCGGACGATCCGGACAATCGCCACACACCCGTAGACGCTCGGGCAAGCAAGGAGGAACAAGACCAGGGGAATGATGGACTCCTTCCAGTCGAGATTGAACCCGCTCCGCCAGATGACCAGGATCCCGATGCTCAGCGTGTCCCTTCCTGATAGCCGCTGCCGGTGCGACGAACCGCGCTCGGCGAACATGTGCTGTGCCAACGACTCCGCGGATTGCGTACCCGCTACCGTTGGCATGAAAAAGGAGGCGGCCAGCAGTGCACCGCCGCACACACCAAGCACCCGTCCAAGGATAATCCTGTCGGCTGGCGCGTTCACACCAGGTTCCTTCTGTTACGTCCTGCCCCCCCTGCGCCTCCGCCGGCGTCCGGGGCAACGGTGACGAAGCAGACGCTGCTACTGCTCCACTTCCCGCTGGAGATCTCGGCGCCGGGGTCGGGGAGGTCATACTCGAGGCCAGGCTCTGGACCGGCGGGTTTACGGGATGGGGAGCGACGCTGGTCGGGCCTGGGCGGTTGCAACCCGCCCGGTGACCGTGAAGGAGAAGGCCGCGGGTCGCCGCCGGAGCGCGGTTGCGGTTGATCGCCGTTGGGCGCGCTGAGCAGGGGATCCTCCTCCGCCGTCGGCAGGTGCGTTTCCGACTGGGATCGAGCGCGCGGCCCCGCGCCCCGGTAGCGGCGCTCCCGGCGCGCGCATTCTACCGAGGGACGCGAGGCCGGCGCAAGCGCCGCGACGCGGTCGAGGAGCGCCTCCCGGGGACCGCATGCGTTCGTCGTTCCGCCTGCCGGGTCGTCGCAACAGCAGTCGAACCTGGCCCTTCGGTGCAGGCGAGGACGCCCGCACCACGATCGCCGGAGACCTCGCGCACGATCCCAGAAGTGCGCGGAATCGTTTGTGGCGCTGGCGTCCTCGCCTGCGCCGCGAGATCACCGGCACGGGAGTCCCGGCCGGCGGCCCCGAGCCCCAGAACACGGCGGTTCCGCCCGAATCGGCCGATTGCGACGGCCGCTGAACGCGGCACTCCACACGAGCCGAGCGGCCGATCGCTGCCGATCGGCGCGGCGCAGGGTCCGGCTGCGGGCGCCGCGCGTCGCACGGAAGCGTAAACCCCGCCTCCCGCGCCCTGCCGCCCTCCGCGCCCTCGCGCTCACCTTGCCGACCCTGCGGGTCGCCCCGGCCGCGGGCCGACCCAGGGTATCTCCCTTATCACCGTCGCGAGCGCCGCGCTTTTGGAGCGTCACCGAAGCCATGCCTGAGCTCCCCCCGCAACCGGTCGCGCCCCCCTCCTGGAAATCCAGGGACACGAAACGCATCTATATTCGTTCTGGAGGCGAAAGGCTCCTTCGCCAGAAGGAGTTAGGAGCACCTTGGGTTTGTCGCCGACCGTTTCCACACGACACGGGCCGAAATGGCACGAATCGCATGATCCGTTGTCCCTCTGACTGTGCGCGCATCATGCCTGCGAATACAGATGTGTTCGTGTCCCCTCCCAACGCGCTCTCG
Organism: Planctomycetota bacterium; assembly: GCA_016220045.1. Lineage (GTDB taxonomy): Bacteria > Planctomycetota > MHYJ01 > WSZJ01 > JACPWG01 > JACRIP01. The sequence continues at coordinate 14,309 of JACRIP010000504.1, read as the reverse complement.
CCGCGCGCGCTGCAAACTCCGGCTTACACCGCACGTGTCGCCGCCGCACGTGCACGCGGCAGTCGCTGCGGCAAAGTCGCCGGAGCCCATCGCCGCATCCCCGCAACCGCTTGCTAGACCGCTCGTTGCAGCAATTGCAGAATCTCGGAGCGCGCGGTGCCGAAATTGCACTTTCGGGTCGAGCCGGTGGGAACACACTCGCCAGGAGAACTCCGATGCCGCGCCGCCTGCCGTTCGTTCTGAGTGCCGCCCTCCTCGTCGCCCTGGCCCTGCTGCCCGCCGCCGCCCCACGCACCGGCGCTGCGCTCCCCGCGGGCGCCGCCCGCGTGCGCATCGTCTCCTACAATATCAAGCACGGGCTCGGCATGGACGGTCGGATCGACCTCGACCGTACCGCCGCCGTCGTGGCCGGGTTCGACATCGTCGCGCTGCAGGAAGTCGACTCCCACAACCCGCGCACCGGGTTCCGCGACCAGGCGCGCCATATCGCCGCGAGAAACGGCTTGCACCACGTCTTCGGCGCGAACCGGTACTACCTCCCGTTCCACCTCGGCGCGTACGGCAACGCCATCCTCTCCCGCTATCCGATCCTCTACAGCAGGAACTACCGCCTCTTCAAGGAGGGCGACCACGAGCAGCGCGGCATGCTGCGCGCCGATGTGCGCATCGGCAGCACGCCGCTGCACGTCTACACGGTTCACCTGGGTCTCAGCGTCACCGAGCGCGCGCGCCAGGTCGCCCAGGTGATCGAGATCGCCCGCGCGGTCGGGGGCAACCGGATCATCCTCGGCGACTTCAACATCCGCGACTACTCCGCGCAACTCGCCCCCCTCCATGCAGGCTACCGCGAGGCCTTCCTCACCGCCGGCGTCGGGCCGCGCTTCACCTTTCGCTCCGATCGTCCCACCATCAAGATCGACCACCTCTTCCTGAACGGCGTCAGCGCGCGCCGCTCCTGGGTGATCAGCTCCCTGGCCTCCGACCACCGCCCCCTCGCCGCCGAGCTCAACCTCGCCCGCTGACTCGGGTACTCGCCCGGGTCCACCGCCCCGGCAGCTTCCGCGCGGTCGTACCGCAAGGCGCGGACTCCCGCCGGGTTCCCCGTGCCCGCGCCCGGCCCGGCGGGGGAGGCCTCGGCACGTGCCGGCCTTTCTGTCGAGCGCGCCCCCGCCATGCCGGCCCCCTCGCTGCGCAGGCGCGGACGCCTGCGCGACAAGATCGCCGCTCCCGGCGCAAGGGGGCCGGGAAGATCCCCCGCCCTGGGGGTGCAGGCGCCCTCGCCCGCACCCGCAGGGCCAATCGCGGCGGCATTTCCGACCGCCCCCGCGAGCGGCCACCGGCGCACGGACCTGCGCGCCGCGTCCCTACGGCGCGATCTCCTTGAGCAGCGGTCCCAGCACCGCCTTCGCATAGCCGCCCAGCGCCTCCGCCTTCACCAGGCACAGGCAGCACACGATCCCCGCCGCCTCGCAGGCGATCACCGCCAGCTTCTCCCCGCCCTTGATCCCCGCCCTCTCGCGCAGCTCCTTGGGCAGGATCATCTGGCCCCGCTCGTCCACCGTGACCAGCGAGTCCACCCGGCAGCAGCTCTGCGCCGCCACGTCGCAGCACCCGTCCGTTGCCGGAGTCTTGCGTTTCGCCGCCATGGGAGTTCCCTCCAATCGACGATTCCAGAAAAGCATGAAAATCAGTCTATACTGATTATACTGAGTACACGGGAAATGTCAAGGGGATTTTCCCGGATCGTCGCGATCCGGGGCTCCGGCAGCGGCGACCGGCGCGCGCGGAGCTCCTGCGCGCGCTGGGCGCGGGGGTGCATGTCCGTTCATGCGCCGGAGACCTCGCGCACGATCCCGGAAGTGCGCGGAAGCGTTTGTGGCGCAGGCGTCTTCGCCTGCGCCGCGAGCTCACCGGCACGGCAGTCCCGGCCGGCGGCCCCGAGCCCCAGAACACGGCGGTTCCGCCCGAATCGGCCGATTGCGACGGCCGCTGAACGCGGCACTCCCAACGAGCCGAGCGGCCGATCGCTGCCGATCGGCGCGGCGCAGGGTCCGGCGGCGGGCGCCGCGAGTCGCACGGAAGCGTAAACCCAGCCTTCCGCGCCCTGTCGGCGGCGCCCGTCGCCGGCGTTAGGTGTTGTGTCCATCGCGCCGTCGCGCTACACTCTCACCCTGCCGACCCTGCGGGTCGCGCCGGCCGCGGGCCGACCCCGGGTATCTCCCCTACCCTCGCCGCGAGCGCCGCGCTTTAGGAGCGTCACCACAGCCATGCCTGATCTCACCCCGCAACCGGTCGCGCCCCCCTCCGGGGCCGCCCGCATCTGCGCCTTTTTCGAGATCCTCGGGGCGGCGATCCTGGTCGGCGGTCTCGCCGCGACCGCGGCGATCGGGGTCACCGCGTTCAGCTCCACCGATATCCTGTCGCACGAGCTTGCCGGTCGCCTCATGGCCCGCGTGTTCGAAGGCGCCGAGTGGGTGCAGCTCGGCGCGATCGCGGTGATCCTGCTCGCCATGTTCGGCCGCGTCCTCGCCCTGCGCGCGGTCGGCCGGCCCCCGCGGATCTTCATGCGCTTGCTGCCGCTCCTGTGGATGCTGGTCCTCATCACGGTCGTCGGCGAACACAAACTCATCGAGCGCATGCGTACGCTGCGGGCGGCACATGGCGGCACTCTCGCCGCCGTGGCGGCCGACGATCCCGACCGCGTCGAATTCGGGCAGGCGCACCGGATGTACGCCTTCGGTTCCGTCACGATGATGGTGCTCGGCGTCGGCCTGCTCGCCTACCACGCCCTGCGCGAGGAGGCGTAGCACGACAACGCTCCGCGTCGCCCCAGGCAGCGGACCGTCCGCCCAGGCAAGCACCGTAGATCGGACAGCCGGCTCGCTGGTAGTTCCGCCTTCGGCGGCGGTCGCAAAAGTGTCGCGCCGGCCCCACCGCGCGGCATTTGGCGAACATCGTCCTGTAGGGCCCTCCCTTGGGGCCGCCCCATCGTGGCCGACCCAGCAACGGTTGCCGGCTTTGCCACCATGGGGCGGGCACCAGGCCCGCCCCTGCAAAAGCCGCGGGTTCTGCGAGCTCCACCGTCCATTCAGGCCCTTTGCGACCGCCTCTTCAGGCGGAACGATCGGCCAATTGCGATTCGTCTTCGGCGTAGGCTCCGCCTGAAGCCGGAACTCGAACGGGCCGGCTTTGCGAGCAGCATTCCTCGGCCGGGCGACCCTGCTTGCCCGATCGCCATGAGCGTTGTCGTGCTTCGTCGGGGGCCGCGCGGGTGGCCGGGACCGCAGGGAAGCGGCCGATGGAGTGGAGGGGAGGGGGCGCGGCGTTCGCTTTCCTCTGCTGACCGAGGCGCATCGTGGATTCTGACGGCGAACCGCTGGGCGTGGGCGACGTCATCGCCGGCCGCTACATCGCCGAGCAGGTCTTCGAGGGCGGGTTCGGCCGCGTCTTCTGCTGCCGCACGCCGGAAGGGGAGCGCGTCGCCCTCAAGACGCTGCGCCGCCGCCACCTGGAAAGCCCTGAGCTCCGCGAGCTGTTCGTGGCCGAGGCCCTGCACTGGATCGCCCTGGGCCGCCATCCTCACCTGGTCACCGCCTACGGCGTCGAGGAATACCTCCGCCTGCCCTTCCTCGTCCTCGAATTCGTCGACGGCGCGGCCACGCTCGGCGACCGGATCGCCGCCGGCCTGACCGACGGCGAAACCCTCGCCTTCGCCGTCCAGATCGCCCGCGGCATGGCCCACGCCGGCCGCGCCGGACTCCTCGTCCACCGCGACCTCAAACCCGCGAACATCCTCGTCACCCCCGCCGGCACCGCCAAGATCACCGACTTCGGTCTCGCCCGCATGCGGGGAACACCGGATAACATCTCCGGCGGCACGCCGCCCTACATGTCGCCCGAACAGTTCGCGCGCCCCGACGCGGTCGACGTGCGTTCCGACGTCTACGCCTGCGGCGTGATCCTCTTCAAGATGGCCACCGGCGCGTTGCCCTTCGACGCCGCCGACTCGGCGGGCTTTCGCCGCGCCCATCTGCATGCCCCGGCGCCCGATCCGCGGAGCCTGCGGCCGACGATGCCGGAGCGCCTCGCCACGCTCATCCGGAGCTGTCGGGAGAAGGACCCGGCGCGCCGGCCGGCGGATTTCGGCGTGCTCGAACGCGAGCTCGCCGCGCTGACCGGCGCCGCGGTTCCGCCGGGCGAGAGCGCGCCGCGGCCCGGGGCGGTCGAGGGCCTGGTCAACCTGTCCCGCACCTGCCTGTTGCTCGGGCGCATCCCGGATGCCCTGGCGCATGCGGAGAAAGCCGTAGCCGCCGATCCGGACGGCGTCGAGCCCCAGGTCGCGCTCGCCAATGCGTTGGGCGCGGCCGGCCGGCTCGAAGAGGCGCTCGGCATCCTGGAAGCCGCCCATCGGCTCCATCCGGACGCCGACGCTCCGGTGGTGAACCTGGCTCATTTCGCGTTCCGCGCGGGTCGGCGCGCGGAGGCTGCGGCCTGGCTGGAGCAGGCGCTCTGCTCGGTCCCGGTGCCCCGGCTCGAGGGGGTCGTTCAGCTCCTGATCGAGTTGGGGGAGCCGCGGCAGGCGGTCGCGGTCTGCGACCGCATCCTCGCGGCCGATCCGCATGCCCTCCTGGCGCTGAACAACCGGGCCGTGGCGCTGCGGCGGCTGGGAGACCTCGCGGGTGCACTGGCGAGCGCCACCCGCGCGGTCGAGCTCAATCCGCGCTACGCGAAAGCCTGGAGCAACCGCGCCACCGTCCTCGTGCAACTGCGCCGGTTCGCGGAAGCCGTCGCGGCGGCCGACCGGTCGCTGGAAATCGACCCGACGATCGCGAGCGCGTACGCGGCCCGCGCGGCCGGATTGCGCGAACTGGGACGGCACGAAGAAGCGGACGCCGGTCTGCGCGCGGGGCTCCGGCAGTTGCCGGATCATCCACTCCTGACGCGCGCCCTGGCAGCCGCCCCTGAGGAGCCAGCGAAGAGGAGCGAACAGGTGAACGAAACGCCGGACGAAACGCCGCACGCGGGCCGGGCAGAAAACGAGGTCGCGGCGAAGGCCGAGGCCTACGTCGCGAGCATCAGGGAGACCATGGGGCGAACGCCCTACCACGACCGGCAGGGGAAACCGCTCGGGGAGATGCTCCCCGCGGAGGAGCGCGCGCTGCGCGCGGCGCTCGTGCAGTTTGCGGGCAGCGGGTCGGCGCAGGGGGCGACCCGCATCGTCCTCGAAATCGAGGAGGACGCGCGCAAAGAGGTCGTGCTCTACCTGGGGCTGTTGCCGCTGCTCGGCGCGCAGGCGGGGCACTTCCCGAACATTCTCTACCTGGCGGCCGACGGGTCCGCCGAGGCGCGCGCCCAGCACGGCTACCGCGCCATGCCGATCCTGCAACCGCGGGTGGAGTTCAACACCTGGGATGCGATCGTGGCGAATGCCGCCAACGGCTTCCGCGCGCCGAGTCTGGCCGGCTGCTGGGTGATCGGCGACGTCGACTGGAGCGCGGGGGCGGTGGCGGGCACGGCGCTGGAGGAGCGGCAGCGGGGCATCAACCGCGTGGCCGCGAGCAAGGAGGTGCCCGCCGTTTTCGTGCACCAGCGGGGGAAGGAGACGGTGGTCGCCTGGCCGCCCAAGGCGGGTGGGTGTTTCATCGCGACGGCGGCGTGCGGGTCGGCGGATGCGGGGGAGGTGGCGGAGCTGCGGCGGTGGCGGGACGAAGTCCTGCTGCGCAGCCGCGTGGGCGCCGTGGTCGCGGGAGTCTACGCCCGGCTGTCGCCGCCGGTCGCGCGCTGGCTGGCGCCGCGTCCGGGCGCGCGCCGGCTGGTGCGCGATCTGTTGGTGCGGCCGCTGGCCGGTCTGGCGCGCCGCCGAGGGCAGTCCTCTTCCCCGGTCCAGCGCGGCTCGCAGGGCTGCCCGGGCGCGGGGGAGCGGGGCTACATGTACGAGGTTCCCCTGATGGTGATGGGAACGCTCGTGCTCTTGGCGCTGCTGGTTCCGCACCTGCCGCCGTGGCTGGTGAAGGTGGCGGTGGCCGTCGGCAGCGTGCCCGTCCTGTTTGGGCTCTTCTACATGCTGGTGACGCCCGGGTGGCAACCGGGAGCGGCGCGGCTGCCGCACCTCGTCCGCATCGTGCTTTTCGTTCTGGTGGCGGCGGGCGTGCTCTGCTTCGTCGGCGCGCTGCTGCTCTGCGGCCCCGCGTGATGGGAGGTGGCCGCGGCCGGGGGGGCGCGCCGGCGCGGGACGACCCCGGATCTGCCCCTTGCCGAAGCTTGCCCGTTGACGGGGCGTCGCTCCCAAGCCTAGAATCCGGTCTCCGGGCGCCGGTGGCGGGAAGCGGTGGACGGAGGCGCACCGACCTCGTTCGTAGTTCCGCCTTCAGATGCTGTCGTAAGCGTGTCGTTCCGGATCCGGCGCGCGGTACCTGGCGAGAAACGTCTGTAGGGGCGGCCCTTGTAGCCGCCCCATCATGGCCCGCCCAGCCACGGTGGTCCGCCGTGCAGCCATGGGGCGGGCACAAGGCCCGCCCCTACAATGGCCGCGGGTTCTGCTGGGTTGTCGGCCACGCCGTGCCCGGTTCCCCCGCTGGCCGGTACTTGAGGATGCAAACTCGATCATGGCCGACCCCGTCCCCGCACCCGTTCCCGCCCCTCACCACCTCCCCGCCCGCGCTCCCGCCTCCGGCATGCGGTACGCCGCGTACGCTCAGGCGTTCGCCCGAACGGCGCGGCGCTGGAACGGCAAGTACCTGCTCTCCGTCGTCGGCAAGGCGCGGTCGGTCCCGCGCGCCGCGCCGCTCCTGCGCCTCGCGCCGGCGCGCGTGCGCCACGGCGGGCTGATGATCCTCGCCGGCTTTCACGGCGAAGAGCCGGCAGGGCCGCTGTGCCTTTTGCGCTACGTCCACCACATTGTCGGGCGCGCCGGCGATCTCAAGGTCCCCCTCTGCATCTACCCGGTGGCCAATCCCTTCGGCTTCGACCAGAACCGCCGCTGCACGGTCGAAGGCAAGTTCACCAACGCCGGATTCGTCCACGACGAGGACGTTACCGGTCCGGAGGTGGCGCTCCTGCGCGCGGACATGCTACGGTATCGGCCCGAGGTCTTCCTGGACTTGCACGAGGACGACCACGAATCGCGCGCGTACCTCTACTCGTTCGGCGAACCGCAGTTGGCGGCGCGGCTGGTGGCGACGCAGCGGGCGTTTCTCGAGGTGGCCGAGGGCGCGCTGAGCCACACGCCCGCGCAGGTGGCGACGGCGGGTCAGGTCCGCGACCATCATGACGGCAGCGCGGAGGACTTCATGAGCCACGCCGGCACGCGCGCCAGCTTCGCCATCGAGACGCCCACCTGCGAGGACCTGCGCGTACGCATGGCCGTGCACCTGGCGATCATCGACGCCTGCCTGGACGACATCGCCGCGCGCCGCGGTGGGGGGAAGTAGGAGAGGGATCATGGTCACGAGAGCGCGCTTGGTCGCCACCTTTTTGATCGGCTGCCTCTGGGCGGCTTGCGTCGGACCTGCGTGCGCCCAGGGCGGCGCGCAGCAGCGGCTGGACGCGGACGCGCGCGCCGGGCGGCCCTTGGTTGCCCACGTGGTGGTCGCCCTCTGCGACAACGTGAACCAGGGGATCGTCCGCGTCCCCGCCGCCCTGGGGAACGGCCAGGACCCGGCGTCGAATCTGTACTGGGGCGCCCTCTACGGCGTGAAGACCTACTTCGCCAAGGCACGCTGGGAACGCCTGGCGGTGGCCGGCCCGCTCCCGGACGGAGTGCTGGAACGGGTGGTCCTGCATCGGGCGATCGCCCGATCCGGCGGCGCGAGCGCGCCGTGCTACGTCGTCGCGGAGGCGTGGGACGGGCGGCGCATTCGCGACGCGATCGGCCGCTTCCTGCGCCTGGCGAGCGGAGCGGATGCGGAGACGGTCGATGTGACCGCAGCGGACGGCCGCAAGTTTGCGCTCACCGCCGGCGGGGCGTCCCAGGTCTTCGCGTACGTGGGCCACGACGGATTGATGGAGTTTCCGGCGCCCGAACCGCCCGCGCCGCCGGCGGGCGGGCCGGCGCGCAGCGCCATCGTCCTGGCCTGTTCCAGCCGCTCGTACTTCGGGGCGCCGGTGGCGCGCGCCGGTGCGCACGCTCTCCTCTTCACGACCGGTTTCATGGCGCCCGAGGCGTACACCCTGGACGCCGCGCTTGGGAAGTTTTTCGGCGGCGGGACGCCGGCCGAGGTGCGCGAGGCCGCGGCCGGCGCGTATGCCTCCTACCAGAAGTGCGGGCTGGGCGCGGCGCGCAAGCTCTTCACCGGGGACCCGTAGTCCGGACGCCGGGCGGCCACGGGGGGGGGGGGCAGCTCCTCTTCCTGCGACTCCAGGGCAGGCGGGCGCATCTCATCCGCTTCGCAAACGAGGCCGCAGGCCGGCGCGAAGATGACTTGGGACCGGTGCCCCTCGGCCCGGGGAGGAAGGGCGGAGCGCTCGGGTGACTCTTTTCTCGCTGGGCGCAGCCGGGTACGCTACAATGCGCCCATCACCGGAAGGAGCCGCTCATGTCAACCCCCGAGTCCACCGCCCCCGCTGCCCCCGCCCCGGCCGCCGCCGCGGCCGCCGCCTCGGCCACCGCGCCCGCTCCCGCCGGCGGCGGTCGGCCGCTCCTCGATCTGCTCGCCCTGCTGGTCCACGAGATGAAGACGCCCCTGACCTCGATCACGGGGTACGCGGACCTCATGCTCGCCGGCGACGTCGGGCCGCTGACCGAGGAGCAGCGGGAATTCCTCGCCACCATCGTCGGCAACGCCGGACGCCTGACGGCGCTGCTCGGGGAATTGCTCGACATCGAACGGCTGGAGGCCGGGCAGGCGGCGCTGCGCCGCGACCGCGTGGACCTCGCGGACGTGGCGACGACGGTCGTGCGCAAGGCGCGCGCGCACGCGCAGCGGCGCGGGCTGACGCTGGAGGAGGGGAGCGAAACCGGCGTCGCCGCGGTCGGCGACGCCAACCGCCTCGGCCAGGCGCTCGCCGCGCTGGTCGAGAACGGACTGCGCTTCACGGTCGTGGGATCCGTGCGCGTCGCCTGCCGCCGCGATGGGTCCGACGCGCTGCTTGAAGTGACCGACGCCGGCATGGGCATCGCCCCCGCCGACCGGCCGCGGCTCTTCTCCCGGTGCTTCCACGGCGCCACCGCGCACGCGAGCGAGCCGCGCGGGAACGGCCTCGGCCTGTGCCTCGCTCGGGCGATCGCCCGGGCCCATGGCGGGGAGGCGACGCTCGACGGCGAGCCGGGAAAGGGCAGCGTCGCGCGGTTGCGGCTGCCGGCGACTCCGGCGAACCCGGCGAACCCGGTGTAGCTCCACCGGTGTACCACCACCCGCCCCACCGACCCCGGCCTTGGTGTCCCGTCAACGTCGTTGCTTGGGGTCGTTCGATTCGTGGCCCCTCGGGGCGCCTCACGAGGCGCCCCTACGCGGACCGGAAGATTCGATGCTGACCGGACACTATGCCTCTTTGCCGCCCGGCCCCCCCGCCGTCAACGCCTGCAACATCCGGATGTCCTCCCGGTCCTTCGGCCGGTTCCCCAAGCGCTTCAAGAAGACCAGGTCCGTGATGCAGGGTACCGGCAGCGCCAGCCCCCGTGCGTCATCGCGTCGCGTCTCACGCCGAGCGTAGGCGGTTTCGAATCGAAGCGCCTCGCCGGAGACCAGCGCAAACTCCCGCACCTTCCAGACGTCAATCCGGGTCCCGTTCTCGAAGCGGAAGAAGGGACGCCGCGGGAGCGCCTCCTCCGGAATGGACGGCGACAGGCCGAACGGCTCCGCGACCTCGATCAGGGCGCGGACGTTCCCTTGCGCCGGGTCCACCCAAAGATTGTAGTCGAAGGTCTGAACCGGGAGGCCATACAGAAGCCAGGCCTGCCTGCCGATGACCAAGTAACGGACGCCCGCCCCGTTCATGGCCTTGAGCAGGTCCACCACCGAGTAGAAATCACTGTACCCGTCGTCCACGCGCCATGTCCTGGAACAAGCGTGCCATCCGCCCTTCGCGAAACCCGATCCGCAGTTGGTCGTAGGGCGAGAACTTGGAAAACCACCGATGCAGGTCGAGAATCTCCCTCGTCTCCTCCGCTGATGCGGGAACGCGAGCCGGAAGACAGTGCGCGCGGGGGTCCCGACTCCGCGCCCAGCACTGCTCCTTCTCGAAGCGCGCACAAACCACCTGATCCGTCAGCGCGGACGACTCGTAGCGGGCTTCCGCGGCGGCGAAAAGCGTTGCCGCCTCCGACCAGGCGCCGCGATCCGCGGCAGCTTGTGCGCGATCGTACAACGCATCCGCATCCGGATCGGAGGCGGGATGAATTGCTGATTCCCGCGTGGTGTCCATGGCGATCTTCTCCTGCGCCTGCGTTCTCCCCCTGCCACCGACCTCATTATAGCACGCGGTCGCCGGCGCGAGAAGCGCCCGCGCTGCGCCGAATCTCCTTGCCCCGCCCCCCGCGCCGTCGCTAGAATCATGCTTATTCCCAAACGCGGCGCGCTCCCCGCCCCGCCCGCACTCCGCGGGAACTCCCGGGCCGCGCGCGTCGTCGAAGCCCCGCTCCTTCCGAGCCCCCTCCGCCGCGCCCCCCTACTCCGAGGGCCGCCATGAAAGAGATCCTCGCCCGCGTCCGCCGCGTCCAGCAGTGGCTCCTGCTCGTGAAGTTCGTCGAATACCTGCTGCGCGGCCTGTTCTACGGCACCTGCGCCTTCGCGCTGCTCTGCCTCGCCGACCGCCTCGTCTTCCTCAATCTCGACCTCTATCAGGCACTTGCCTGGTCCCTCGGCGCGCCCGTGCCCTTCGCCCTGGCCGCGCTGCTCTTCGCCCGCATCACCCTGCTCAAGGCTGCGATGGCCGCCGACGAGCGCACCGGCCTGAAGGAGCGCCTGTCGAGCGCCATCGCTCTCGATTCGGTCGCCTCCCCGATGGAGCAGGCGCTGCTCGCCGACGCCCAGGCCGCCGTCCGCCGCCTCAAGGTCGTCGAGTCCTTCCCCCCGACCTTCCCGCGCGAGGGCCGCTACTTCTTCCTCCCCGCCGCCCTCGTCCTGGTCTCCCTCCTCCTCCTGCCGCCCATGGACGTCTTCGGGTGGCGCGCCGTCGCGACCACGCACGAGAAAAAAAAGCTCGAAGTGAAGAAGCAGGCGGAGAAGATCGAGAAGAAGGTGCAGGAGCTGCGCGACAAGCTGAAGGACGAGCCGCAGGTCAAGGAACTCGACCGCACCATCCAGGAGATGGAGAAGATCGCCAAGGAGATGAAGGACCAGCTTCCGGACAAGAAGGAGACCCTGGCCAAGCTCTCCAACCTCGGCGAGGAGCTGAAAAAAAAGCAGCAGGAGAACGCCGACGCGGCGGCGCAGCGCGAGGCGATCAAGCGCGAGCTGGCGAAGAACCTGGGCGAGGAGAGCAAGGGGGAGAAGTCGGAACTGGAGAAGGCGCTCAAGGACGGCGATTTCGAGTCCGCCGCCAAGGAGATGCAGAAGGACCTGGAGAAGCTGCAGAAGGGCGAGCTTTCGAAAGATGAGCAGAAGCGATTGGCGAACAAGCTCGACCAGCTTGCGAAGAAGATGGAGAAGGACCCGGCGCTGGAGCAGCTCGCGAAGCAGATGAAGGAGACGGCGGAGGCGCTGAAGAAGGATGAGCTGGCGAAGGAGGACAAGGACGGCCAGGACGGGAAGGACGGGAAGGAGAAGCAGAAGGAGCAGGAGTACGCGCAGGAGCAGATGAAGGAGCTGGCGGACCAGTTCAAGGAGATGAGTCAGGGGCAGGAGGTCTCGCAAGCCGAGCAGGAGATGCTCGAACAGATGATGAACGAACTGGACCAGATGAAGGACGAACTGGCCCAGGGCGACGAGAAGCAGGGCGAGGGCAAGTGCCAGAAGTGCGGGAAGAAACCGGAGGAGTCGGGCGGGACCTGAGAAAGCGACCAGAACCAGCCGTCCGGCGAAGGCTGAAAGCCGGGCGATGGTTCGGGCCAAGGTTTGGCCCGCGGCGGTCAGGGTCAGAAGCTGGGCAAGCCCGGCGAGGGTCAGGGCGCGGGTGGCAAGGGCGCCGGCAAGCTCGGGAAGAAAGGCGAGAAGGGTGACCGGTTCACGGGATTGAAGAAAAAGGGCGGTGGCGACGCCGGCGACGGTTCCGGCAACGGGCCCGGCATGGGCGGCGGCGGGATCGGCGACGGCGGCGAGGCCGAGGAGAATCCCGGCCAGAAGGTCGGTTTCGACAAGACCAAGATCAAGGGCCAGTTCAAGAAGGGCGAGATCCTCGGCACGCTGTTCGTGAAGGGCGCGCCGATCAAGGGCGAAGCCAAGCGCGAGTTCACGGATGCGATGAACTCGACGATCCAGGAGTCCACCGATGCCCTGGCGAAGGAGGACATCCCGGCCGGCTACAAGAAGCTGGTGAAGGACTACTTCGACTCGGTCGAGGTGAAGGAACTGGGCGCCGACGGCGGCACCGAGGGCGGTGCGGAATCGGCGCCCGCGACCGCGCCGGCTCCGGCTCCGGCTCCGGCGAGCGGCGATGGGGCCGGGGGGAAGGGCGGGTAGTGGGGGAGCGCCGGCGCGCCGGCGCGCTGTGGCGATTGCGAAATCGATAGCCACCGAACACACGGAACACACCGAGGGACGACGGCTGTCTTGTGTCGGTGGGTTCGGTGGGGGCGGTGGCTGTTTTGCGTTAGGGAGAGCACCTGATGCCCGCGCTGAGGCTCGCATGGCTCGGGTACGTGCTTTTCCTCTCCCTGGCGGCCTTCCTGACGGTCGGCATCTGCGACCTGGTGTGGAGTCTGCGCCTCCCGCCGGACGGAGGCGCGGGACCTGCCGGCGCGTCGGCGGCGGATTCCCCGGGGGGGGAGGGCGCTCCGGCCGCCTGGCCCCCGGGGTCGGCCCGGGTGGTGGTCGTCTACTGTTCGCTGGACGAGGTCTACGCCGATCCGGTGCTGCGTCGGTTCGGCGAGCGCACCGGTATCGAGGTGCGGCCGGTCTACGACACCGAGGCGACGAAATCCGTGGGGCTGGCGACGCGGCTGGCCGCGGAGCGCGCGCGCCCGCAGGCGGATGTCTTCTGGAATTCCGAGATCCTGCGCACGCTGCGGCTCGCCGAGCAGGGAGTGCTCGAACCGTACCGTTCGCCGTCCGCGGCCGACATTCCCGAGCGTTTTCGCGACTCCGGGGGCATGTGGACGGGGTTTGCGGCGCGGGCTCGGGTCCTGGTCTGGGACACGGCGCGCGTGGCGTTGGCCGAGGCCCCGCGTCGCCTCGCCGACCTGACCGATCCGAAGTGGAAGGGGCAAGTCGGCGTTGCCCGGCCGCAATTCGGCACCACGGCGACGCACTTTGCCGCGCTTTTCGCCGCCTGGGGCGCGGAGCGGGCCGAGGATTTCTGTCGTGCGCTGCGCGCCAACGACGTGAAGCTGCTGGCGGGCAACTCGACGGTGGTGGACATGGTGGCGCGCGGCGAGCTGCGCGTCGGCCTGACCGACACCGACGACGTGTGGTCCGCGCTGGATGAGGGAAAGGCCGTAGCCATGGCGCTGCCGGACGCGGCGGGCGAGGGCACGCTGGTGATCCCGAACACGCTCGCGTTGGTGAAGGGTGCGCCGCATCCGGAGGCGGCGCGCGCGCTGATCGACCACCTGCTGTCGCGCGCGGTCGAGCAGGAGCTGGCCGCCGCGCGGTCGCGGCAGCTCCCGGTGCGCGACGTGCCGACGCCGCCCGGCGTCCAGCGTCTCCCGGACATTCGGGCGCTGGCGGTCGACTTTTCCGCGCTGCCGGGCGCGCTGGCTGCGCACGAGGCGAAGATCGCCGAGCTGCTGGGAGAGTAGGCCGGCGCGCGCCGCATCCGGGAACCCGGCGCCGGCGCCGCTGCGGGTCGCCGTCCCGCGCCCGGCTCGTTCGTAGATCTGCCGGCAGAGGCGGTCGGGAAAGGCAGCGACAAGTGGCCCTTCGGTGCAGGCCGGAAGGCCTTCACCACAATTGCCGGAGACCCCTCGAAGTCAACTATGATGTGCGCGGAACCCTTGTGGCGCAGGCCTTCCGGCCTGCGCCGCGAGCTCTCCGAGGCCGGAGTCTCGCGGGGCTGGCTCGATCCCCAGAGCGAGGCCTTCCCGCCGCCGTGCTAAGGATATCACCCTATCCGTACCGCCGTCGCCTTCCTGCTCGTGACGCTCTTCCTGGCCGCGCCGATCCTGGTCTTGGCGCCCGACCTCGACCCGGCGCGCGCCCTCGCCGCCGTGACGGGTGCCGGGGCCGGCGCGCCCGCGGCGCGCGCCGCCTGGCTGCGCACGGCGGCGCTCGCCG
>JACRIP010000497.1 GCA_016220045.1 Planctomycetota bacterium | reverse complement strand
GCGCGTTCGAAGAGATCATCGAGGCCGCGCCGGCCTGAGCGCGCTCCTGGGTGCTCCAGACCCAGGCCGATTTCCAGCCCCACCTCTCCGGTCTCGCCCTGATGGGCGCGGGCGGCGGCCAGGGGGCCGACGGCGATTGGTTCGGCAACCTCGTCGCCACCGGCCCGAACGCCGTCTGGGCGGGCCTGGCGCCCGACACCTCGACCGCCGCCGATAAGGGCGAAGTCCGGCTCGCCAACAGCCAGGACCAGCGCGGCAATCCGAAATTCCGCGAGTCCTTCGACGCCACCCTCGAGGGCATGGACCTGGGGAAGGGAGCGATCGGGTATCCACCCGGGGCGGTGGTCCCGGCGCCCCTGCCCGGCCAGGACATCGGCAGCGGCGGGTTCGAGGCGTGGTGGAAGCCCGAGTCCGCGCCCGCGACCGCGACCTACCTCGACGTGGCGCAGGGCGAGTGGATGAACCGGCTGCACCTGTCGCTGGAGAACGGCTCCCTGGTGATCTCGACCAGCGACGCCGGGGCGGACGAACTGGGCGCGCAGGTGCGGGCGCCCTTCACGCCCGAAGCCGGCCGCTGGCACCACATCGGCGCCTACTGGAAGACCAACCTGCCCGGGCACCTGCTGCTCGCGATCGACGGCATCCCGGCCGGGTCATTCACCTACTGGTCGGGGAAGGCCCGTACCGCGGTGATGAGCGCGCTCTCCGGACCGCTGGACGCGGGCACGACGTCGATCCCGCTCACCAGCCCGTGGGCGCGGCAGACCGGCGGGACGGTGATCGAGATCGGCGGCGAGGCGATCGAAATGCCGGCCGCCGGCACGGCCGTCCGCGGCGCGCGCGGGACCACGGCCGCGGAGCACCCGGCCGGATCGCTGGTCTCGCCCTTCGGCTACGCGAACCCGGTCGCGGCCTACAACATCAACCTGCCGGGCGCGGGCGGGCAGAACCGCTTCGCGCTCGACCGCATCCCGCGCACCAGCGGCCGGGTCCGCGAGGCGTTTGGGGTGAATACCGCATGCCTGATCCGGCCGGGTCCGCCCCGCCCGCCCAATCAGCCGGGCTTCAGGATCGCCGACATGACGCTCAACGTGCTGCCCCTCGGCGGGGCGGCGACCGCGACCGCCGATTTCCCCGACCGCGGCTACCTGATCATCGGGATGCCCGGCGCGCAGGAGGTCGTCTTCTACGACGGCAAGACCGATACCTCCTTCGCGATCGGGACGAACGGGCGCGGCGTGACGCTGCCGACGGTCACGGGCGCGGCGCAGGACCACCCGGGCATGGCCCCGGTGTTCCTGTTCTCCATCCCGGTGGACAACATGTCGAACTACGCCTCCCCCGGCTCGCAGGCGTGCCTCGTCGAGATCGACGACGAGTGGTTCATCGGCACGCCCTTCGACCGTGCGAGCGGGGCGCCCCCGGCGCCGCTGCCGCCGGGCCAGCCGCCCGCGGGCGCGAGCGCCGATACCTTCCTCGTCGGCTGCACGAACGCGGGCGTCTTCTACCTGCCGCCGGGCGTGGCCACCGGGTTCGGGCGCGCCTTCGCCTACTCGACACACGCGGCGCACGCGCCGAACGCCGCCGCGCTTCCGGTCTTCGCCGTACGCGACGGGCCGGTGCGCGCGCCCGGGCCGCCGGGCACGCCCGGCGCGCCCTACGGGCAGATGGCGATCCAGTTCGGCGGCGCGGTGGTACAGGCGACGGTGGACGTGGGGCGCGCGGGACCCGGGGACGTCGTCACGCTCGCCGAGGCCGAGCCCCAGGCGCTGCCGAAGGAGCAGGCCACGGTCCACAACGCGCGTTCGATTCGCGTGGCGGTGGGAACGTCGTTCCAGAACTTCGTGAACCTCGTCTCCCTCCGGGCGCCGGTCGCGCGCGACTACGTGGCGGCGCCGAACGGCTCGACGCGCCTCCTGAAGTTTCCCTCCGGGGAGATGCCCTGCTACACTCCCGGACAGACCTGGGTCGGCCGCAGCGAAGACCTGGCCCGGGCGGGGCCGCAGGGGATCGTGGGCGGCCTGATCGACGAGATCCGCTTCCACAGCTCGCCGCGCGGCGACTTCCGCATCTCGAAGCTCTGCGGGTCCGGGGACGCGACCGTGCTGATCGAGGTCCTGGGCGGGAGCGGCGTGTCCGGCTTCCTGGGGGCGGGCGGCGCCTTCAAGGTCGAGGACGAAGTGATCGCCTACACGGCGGCGCGCGCGGCCGGGCAGCGCACGGACTCGGCGCCGTCGGGCGCGCCGGTCTCGGTCGGGCTGATCGAGCTGACCGGTTGCGGGCGCGGCTTCCTGGGGACGCGGGCGGCCGGCCACGGGATCGGTGCTCGGGTGTTCAATCTACCGTTTTTCCCGGTCGGCGTGCTCGACGGCGGCGTCGGCGCGGGCGAAGCGGCAATCGCGCTCGCGGCGCCGGCGCAGGGCGCGCCCGGGCGGCAGGGCTTCCCGCGCGAGGGCTACGTGCTGGTCGATTCCGAGCTCATCGGGTACGTCCGGGACTCGGGAAACACCCTGAGCATTCCGGCGGGCAAGGACGGGCAGGGCCTCTGGCGCGGGGCCTTCGGGACGACGGCGGCGGCGCATGCGTCGGGCGCCTTCGCCTGCGCGTTGCCCTTCCGCTTCTGGGACCGCTGGAAGAAGGGCGCGGACGACGATTCGATGGCCTACTACCAGTTCGCGCGGGCGGCGACGGGCGCGCTGTGGCGGCGGCTGAGCTGGACCGACCAGCGGCCGGACCGGCACTGCGGGGTGCGCGCGCTGGGCCGCCTCGACGGGCGGCCCGCATGGGATTCGCCGCCGACCAATCGCGCCGGCGGCATCTGGGAGTTCACCGACGGCGCGGCGCGCAACCGGCTCGACACCCGCGGCGACCGCATCGAGGTGCGCTTCGTCTTCGACTTCGCCGCGGGCGCCTACGCCGACGGCGCATGGACCGACACGGCGGCCGTCCGCTCCGTGCGGGTGGATTACGAACAGCCGCAGGTGGTCCACTCGCGGCTGGGGGAGTGAACCGGATCGGGGGGAGTCCCGCGGGAGTTTGGAGGTTTAGGGGTTTGGCGGTTTGGAGTCTGGCTGCCGCTGCGTGCGCGCGTGGGTTGATCGTCTTGATGGCGGCGCGAGGGCATGTTCATGTAGGGGCGCCCCTTGTGGGCGCCCTGGCCGGCGACCGGGGCTTGAAGCAATCGAGGACCGTGGCTTGGTGACCGTAATCACCCCATCGCGCCATCGGCCGCGCCGCGCCTTCGGCGCGGACGCGCGCCCGCAGTCCGCCTTCACCCTAGCGGAACTCCTCGTCTCCTCGGGCATCCTCGCGCTCATCGGCGTCGTCTTGGTCGGCCTGCTCAAGGGCGGACTCGATCTCTGGCACCGGGGGGAGAGCAACCGCGACCTGTTCGAGCGCGCGGCGGTCGTTTTCGACGTCCTCGCGCGCGACCTGGCGACCGCCGCCGTGGACCGCGGCGAAGCCCCGCCCCTGCCGCTCTACCGCGCACTGCCGGAGACCGTCAGCGGCAAGACGCTGGCCGGCGAAAAGGGACTGCCCGGTCGCCCCGGGTTCTTCTGCGGCCGCGACCGGCACGGCCGACCGGTCCTGCGCTTCACGCGGCTGCGGCGGCCGGGCGAGCCCGCCGCGCCGGCGCCCGTCCCCGCGTCCGCGCCCACGGAGGACGCGCCTGCACCCGCCGGCCCGGTGGCGCCGCCGGATGCGCGTGAGGCGGCCGCGGCGCTCGCCGCCCTGGGCGGGGGAGTACGGGATTACATG
>JACRIP010000490.1 GCA_016220045.1 Planctomycetota bacterium | reverse complement strand
GTCGAGTTCGTCGAGACCGATCTCGCGGGCGTGGCGCACTTCTCGAACTTCTTCCGCTGGATGGAGGAGGCCGAGTGCGGCTTCTTCCGCGCCCTCGGGCTGTCGATTCACGCCGCCGCGCAGCCGGGCCGGGCGGCGGTCGGCTGGCCGCGCCGCCACGTGGCGTGCGAGTACAAGGCGCCGCTGCGCTTCGAGGACGAATTCGAGATCCAGCTCCTGGTGCGGGAGAAGCGGCGCACCTCGATCGGCTACACGCTGATCTTCCGCAAGCTCGGCGGCGCGGCGCCGCTCGAAGTCGCACGCGGCAGTGCGACCGCGGTCTGCGTGACGATGGACCCG
Source organism: Planctomycetota bacterium (assembly GCA_016220045.1). Classification (GTDB taxonomy): domain Bacteria; phylum Planctomycetota; class MHYJ01; order WSZJ01; family JACPWG01; genus JACRIP01. The sequence continues at coordinate 2,822 of JACRIP010000490.1, read as the reverse complement.
GCGAGCGGCGCGATGAAGGCGCTGCCGATTCCGGAGGAGGTCGCGACCCGCATCGCGGTCGCGCCGGAGGAACTGCTGCGGTAGTGGAGATGAGGTACATGCCCGACTCCCCCTGCCTGCTCGCGTTGGAGGACGTCGCCAAGAGCTTCGCCGCTCCGGAGCCGGGCGGCGCGCCGGTCGCGGTGTTGGCGGGGGTGACGCTCGACCTCCACGCCGGGGAAACGCTCGCGGTCACGGGCGCGTCGGGCAGCGGCAAGAGCACGCTGCTCCACCTGATGGCCGGGCTGGAGCGGCCGAGCGGCGGGCGCGTCCTGCTCGACGCGCGCGACCTGGCGCTGCTCGATGATGCAGCGTCCGCGGCGCTGCGGGCGCGGCGCATCGGACTGGTTTTCCAGGCGCACCATCTGCTGCCGCAATGCTCGGTCTGGGAGAACGTCCTGGCGCCCACGCTCGCGCTCCGGCCCGGGGAGCGGGCGGGCGCGACGGCGACCGCGCGGCGACTGCTGGAGCGCGTGGGGCTGGGCGCGCGGCTGGCGCATCGCCCGGGACAGCTTTCCGGGGGCGAACGGCAGCGCGTGGCGGTGGCGCGCGCCCTGGTCAACGGCCCGGCGCTGCTCTGCGCGGACGAGCCGACCGGGTCGCTCGACCGGCGGGCGGCGGATGCCCTGGCGGCGCTGCTCCTGGAATTGAACCGGGAGGAGCGGGTCGCGCTCGTGGTGGCGACCCACGCGCCCGAGCTGGCCGCGCGCATGGCGCGGCGCGCCGAGATCGTCGATGGCAGGGTGGTTACCGTATCATGAGCCCGCTGCGCCTGGTCGTGAATTCGCTCGTCCACTACCGGCGCACGCACGCGGCGACCGGATTCGGCGTGGCGTTGGCGACGGCGGTCCTGGTGGGCGCGCTCACGGTCGGCGAATCGGTCCGCGCCTCGCTGCGCGCGCACGCGCGGGCGCGACTGGGCGAGGTTGACGCCGTAGTCGAAGCGGGTGGGCGGCCGTTTCGGGCGGCGCTGGCCGACGACCTCGCCGCAGGTCTCGGGCCCCGTCTCGCCCGGCCGATCGCGCCGGTTTTGCGGCTCGCCGGCTGCGCCGCGCTGCCGGAGGGCGGGGCCAACTGCCCGCAGGTCCAGGTCCTGGGCGTCGAACCGCGCTGCGCCGCATTCTCGCCTGCCTACGCGGCGCTCGCGCGCGCGGGGCCCGACGGCGTGCTGCTCAACCAGCGGCTCGCCGCGACGCTCGGGGTCGGCGTCGGCGCCACGATCGTGCTGCGGGTGGAGAGGCCGGGGCTGGTCCCCGTCGACACGCCGCTGGGCGGGGAACGCGACCTCAGCTCCGCGCTGCGCCTCACGGTCGCGGGCATCGTCGCGCGCGAGCAGCTCGGCGAGTTCAACCTGCGCAACGAACCGGTGCCGCCGGCCACGGCCTTCGTGCAGCTCGACCGCGTGCAGGAGCGCGCCGGCATCCCGGGCCGCGCCAATCTGCTCCTCCTGGGCGAACCCGCCGACGCAACGGAGGAGAGTGCCGGCTTCGCCCAGGCCCTGCGCTACGCCATCCGGCTGGAGGATGCCGGCCTGTGGCTGGAAGAGCTGCCCGATCACGGCGGGATGACGCTCCGCAGCGACCAGATCTTCATCGACGGACGGCGGCTCGATCCGACGCTGGGGCTCGACCATGCCATCGCGAGTTCGACCTATCTTGCCAACGAACTGCGCGTGAGCGAACGCTCGGCGTCCTATGCGTTCGTAACCGGGTATGCACCCTATGCCGGCCGCGATCTCGCGCCGCCGCTGCCCGGACCGCCGCTGCCGGCGCGAATCCCGGACGACAGCATCGTCCTGAACGAGTGGGTGGCCCAGGATCTCGGCGCGGAGCCCGGGGACCCGCTCTACATCACCTATTTCGTGCTGGGGGCGGCGGGCCGACGGGTGGAGCGCACGGCGCACCTGGTCGTTGACAGCATCGTGCCGGTGAGCGGAACGGCCGCGGATCCCCGCTGGACACCGGAGTTCCCGGGGATGGCGGCCGCGGTCGAGTGCCGCGACTGGCGGCCCGGTTGGCCGATCAAGTTCGAGCGTCTGCGCCCCCGGGACGAGGTGTGGTGGGTCCAGCGGCGCGGCACGCCGAAGGCCTTCATCTCGCTCGCCACGGCGCGCCGGCTCTGGGAAAACCGCTTCGGGTATCTTACGCAGCTCCGGTGGCCGCCGGATCGTCGGCCCCCGGACCTCAACGCCCTGCGCAGCTCGCCCCTGTGGCAGCCGGGCATCGACGTCCGCCGCGTAAGCGCGGAGGCGCTCGCCGCCACCGAGCAGGGAATGGACTTCGGCGGCCTCTTTCTCGGCTTGAGCGCGTTCCTGATCGTCGCGGCCCTGCTCCTCACGGGGCTCCTCTTTCGCTTCGGGCTGGAGCAGCGGGCGGCGGAGACCGGGCTGCTCCTGGCACTCGGGTATTCACCCCGGCTGGTGCGCCGGCTCCTGCTCGCCGAGGCCCTGCTGCCGGCGCTGCCCGCGGCGGGGCTGGGGTCGGCGCTCGGACTCGGCTACGCCCGGCTCCTCACGGCCGCGCTCGGCGGCGGCTGGAGCGGCGCCGTGGGGGGGACGCCCATCCTGTTCGCGTGGTCGCCCGCGCCGCTCGCGGGCGGCATCGCCGCGGCGCTGGTCCTGGCCGCGCTGATCTACGTCCACGGGCTGCGGGCGGCGACGCGCGCACCCGCCACCGAGCTGCTGGCCGCCGCGGGCGGCGGCGCGCCGGCACCGCCTCCGCTATCGGCGCCCGCCGCCGGCCGGATCAGCGCCGTCGCGGCCGCCATCGCCTGCGCAGGCGCGG
>JACRIP010000489.1 GCA_016220045.1 Planctomycetota bacterium | reverse complement strand
CGGCCCGGCGCAAAACCCGCCGCCAAGCCCGCCGCCCGCCGCGCCGCCGGGGGCCGCGTGTGATCGACACCCTGGCCGCGCTGATCGCCTGCCGCTCGGAGAACCCGCCCGCCCGCTGCGACGCGGTCTGCCGGCTGGCGCGCGACCTCCTGGCGGTACACCGGCCCGATGAGTTGCGCTTCGTGCGCACCGCGCCGCAACGCGGGTTCGTCATCGCCCGCTGGGGCCGGCGTCCGCGTTTCCTGATCAACGTCCACCTGGATACGGTGCCTGCCGGAGACGGATGGCGCGGCGACCCGTTCACGCTGCGACGCGTCGGACGCCGCCTCTACGGCCGCGGCACCTGCGACACCAAGGGCGCGGCCGCGGCGCTTTTCGCCGCGCTCGGGACCGTCCGGCCGCGCGAGCTCGCCGTGCTCTTCAACTCCGACGAGGAGCACGGCTTCGCCGACTCGATGCGCGCCTTTCTCGCGAGCCGCTGGATGGACGGCGTGAAGGACGCGGTGGTGTGCGAGCCGACCGGGCTGGCGGTCGCGACGACGCACCGCGGCATCCAGAACTTCGAGATCGAGGTGCGCGGCAAGAGCGCGCACGGTTCGGCCCCGGAGCTGGGCGTGAACGCGGTGGCGCGCGCCGCGGTGCTGGTGGTCGGCCTCGGGCAACTCCAGCACGAGCTGCTCGCGACCGAGGTCGGCGGGTTGCGCGGCTCCCTGATCAACGTCGGCGTGATCGCGGGCGGCGTGAAGGCGAACATCGTGCCCGACCGCTGCGCGGTGACCCTCGGCTGCCGCCCGCTGCCCGGCGTCAACGACCTGGCGCGGCGCATTCGCCACCAGGTGCACAAGCTGGCGCCGGGCAGCAAAGTGACTCGGGGGTTCGCCGGACCCGCGCTGGGCGCCTCCGAGACCTGCCGTCCGGCGCGGCTGCTGCGCGCGGCGGGCGCGGGCCCGATCGTCGGGGTGAATTTCTGGAGCGAGGCCGCGCTCCTGGCCCAGGCGGGCATCCGCTCGGTCGTCTTCGGACCGGGCTCGATCCGCCAGGCCCACGCGGCCGACGAGTTCGTGCCGGTGGCCGAGCTCGAACGCGCGCGGACGGTCTTCACGCGTCTCATGGAAATGCTGTAGCTTCCGAACCCGGAGCCCGCGCCGTGGAAAACTACGAGTTCATCATCAACTTCTTCCAGTCGATCGGGGCCTCGAAAGAGGCCAACATGTACCTCAAGCTCTTCAAGAAGGGCAATCCGGCGCGCTTCGCGGTGATCAAGGTCGGCGGCAAGGTGATCCAGGACGCGACGGCGATGATCGGGGCGGACCTCGCCTACCTGGCGAACCTCGATCTCTTCCCGGTGGTGATCCACGGCGCGGGTCCGCAGATCGACGCGCGGCTGGCGGCGGCGGGGGTGGTCTCCCGCAAGAAGGAGGGGATGCGCGTCACCCCCCCGGCGGCGATGGAGGTCATCCGGGAGGTACTGGAGGAGGCGAACGGGGCGCTGGTGGCGTCGATCAAGTCGAGCGGCGGGGACGCGGTCGGCATCAACCGCGGCGTCTTCCTCGCCGAGCCGCACGCGGACCGGGAGCTCGGCCAGGTGGGCGAGGTCGTGAGCGTCGACCTGCGCGCGATCGAGCGCGCGATCCGCCGCGACCAGATCGCGGTCGTCAACCCGATCGGGTATGGACCCGACGGGACCGCCTACAACATCAACGCCGACAGCGCCGCGCGCGCTCTCGTCCTCGCCCTCAAGCCCAAGAAGCTCATCCTCATCACCGAGGAGGGCGGGGTCCGCGACGGCGCCGGCAAGCTCATCTCCTTCATCAACCTGGAGCGCGAATTCGAGCGCCTGGTTTCCTCCGGGGTGATCACCGGAGGCATGCTCCTCAAGGTCCGGGAGATCAAGTCGATCCTGGACGAGATGAAGGGGCGGCTGACGGTCACGATCTGCTCGGCGCGGAACCTGGTGAAGGAACTGTTCACGGTCAAGGGGAGCGGGACCTTCCTGAAGCGCGGCGCGCGCATCCGCGAACTGCGGAGCTACGACGACGTCAACCTGACGCGGCTCAAGAACCTGGTGGAGTCGAGCTTCCACAAGAAGCTGGCGCGCGGGTATTTCCGCAAGCCGCTGCGCTGGCTCTTTCTGGAGGAGAACTACAAGGGCGCGGCCTTCGTGCGGCGGGTCGGCGGCAAGTACTACCTGGACAAGTTCGCGGTCCGGCGCGAGGCGCAGGGCGAAGGCGTCGGCTCGGACCTGTGGGATGTGATGCTCCAGCGCTGCAAGAAGCTCTTCTGGCGCGCGCGGCCGGACAACCCGATCAACGGCTGGTACTTTGCGGAAGCGCACGGCGTCCGGAAGTTCGCGAAGTGGTACGTCTTCTGGATCAACCTGTCCGATGGGGAGATCCGGCGGGCGATCCGCTATGCGCTGGCGCTCGACGAGACGCTGCTGCCGCATCCGGCGGACGCCGTAGCGCCCGCGGCGGCGACGGCGACGGCGACGGCGACGCTGGCCAGCGGAGCGGCGGCGGGCTTGCCACCCCCCGCGGGGCCGCGGGACGTCGTTTAACGGCGTTTGACGGCGTTCGGCGTTCCTCCTCGCTGAGAATCACTCGGTATCCCCATTCTTCGTTAAACGACGTTAAACGGCGTTAAACGTCGTTGAACGACGTCCGACGGTGACACTCGATGTGCGCACAACCCAGCGACAACCGAGACCAAAGCCGCGACCGCCGGCCCGCGCCGGCGACGACCGAGCCGGCGGGGACGCCCTTCGGCCGCTACCGGCTGCTCGCGCAGCTCGGCGCCGGGGCCATGGGCGTGGTCTGGAAGGCCTGGGACATGGACCGGCGGCGCGCGGTCGCGCTCAAGCAGATCCGCCCGGAACGCCTCGGTGACGACCACGCCGTCGCCCGCTTCCAGCGCGAGGCGCGCCTCGCCTCCCGCTTGCGCCATCCGAACGTCACCGCCGTCCTCGACGTCGGCTTCGTCGGCGCCATCCCCTTCCTCGCCATGGAATACGTGGAGGGCCGGTCGCTGGCGGACTTCCTCGCGGAGACGCGCGCCGCGAAGCTCGCGGGAGCGCCGGAGGCCCTCGCCCGGCTGCGCGACGAGATCCGCGTGCTTGCGGAGGTGGCCGGGGCGGTCGGCAGCGCCCACGCCCAGGGGATCATCCACCGCGACCTCAAACCCGCCAACGTCCTGCTCGACCGCGCCGGCCGCGCCTTCGTCACCGACTTCGGACTCGCCAAGGAGGTCGGCTGCGGCCCGGGAAACCCGCGCGAACTGCGTCCGCTTACGGTTGTTACCGTAGCCGGGGCCGCGCTCGGCACGCCCTCCTACATGAGTCCGGAGCAGGCGGACGGGGACATCGAGCACATCGGCCCGGCGTCCGACGTCTGGTCGCTCGGGGTGATACTGTATGAGATCCTGACCGGCCGGCTGCCTTTCGGCGAGGGTTCGCCGCTCGCGATCCTCTGGGCGATTCTCCAGAAGGAACCGGAACCGCCGCGCCGCCTGCATCCCGCCGTGCCGGAGGCGCTGGAAGCGATCTGTCTGCGCGCGCTCGCGAAAGAGGCGGGCGGCCGGTTCGCGTCCGGCGAGGGCGTCGCCGCGGCGCTCGCGGGCTGGCTCGCCGCGGAAGCGCCGCGCGCGGAGAGCGCCGCGGACGCCGTGGAGCGGCTGCGCGCGCAGGGCGAGGCGCGGCTGGACTCGCTGCGCGCCGCGTCGGGACCGGGCGGCCGGGACACCGGCGAGGTCTGCCGGCAGGCGCTCGAGGACTTTGCAGCGGCCTTGCGCATCGATGCCCAGAGCGCGGCGGCGCTGGCGGGCCGGGCCGATGCGCGGCGCAAGCTCGCGCAGATCGAGGCGGCGGCGGGCCGGGACGTGCGCGAGGACTGCCGCGCGGTGGTCGCCGACTACACGGCCGCCCTGGAGCGCGACCCCCGCCTCGCGCTCGCGCGCCATCAACGCGGCGTTGCCTGGACCGCGCTGGCCGATGCCGAGCTGCGCGCGCGCGGCGACCCGAGCCCGAGCTTGCGCCACGCCATCGCCGACTTCGACGAGTGCCTGCGCCACGCGCCGGAAAACGCGCGCGCCCTGCTGCATCGGGCGAATGCCTGGTCCGAGCTCGGACGGTTCGAGGCGCGGCAGCGCGCGGACCCCCGCGCGGCCTTCCGGCGCGCGCTCGCCGACTTCGATGAGGCCTTCCGGCGGGAGCCCGCGCTGGAGACGGCGAAAAGCAGCCGGGCGGAGACCTGGCGCCGCCTGGGCGAAGCCGAGGCCGGGCGCGGCGGCGATCCGGCGCCCTGCTACGCCGGCGCCGAAGCCGACTACCGGGCCGCGATCGCCGCCGGGCAGGCCGCCGCCTGGCTCGGACTGGGCGTCGTGCACCGCCTCCAGGGCCGTTACGACGAGGCGGCGGCGGACTTCGAGCGCGGCGGGCAGGCGGTGCCGGAACAGGCGCGCTGGGCGCGCGCGCAGGCCTCGGAAACGCGCGCGCGGCGGCGCGCGGCCGACCTCACCGGCGGCGGCGGTGGAGGCTCCGCGCCGCCGGAACCCGGTCGCGGCGATCCGCGACCGCCCGCCGCGCCCGAATCGCCGGAGGGCCCGGTGCCGGGTCCGGCGTAGGGGTCGCCCGCCTGGCGCGTCGATCCCGGCTTCCCGCGGCTGCCCGTTTGCCCTGGCTCTTCCCTCGGGGACCCATCACGCATGAAAACTCTGAAGCGCCGGACCGCCCCACGCACGCGGCCCACCGGCAAGCACGCCCCCGCCCGCCGCGCGTCCCGCCCGCCCGCCTCGCCCGTGCGCTCTTCCCACGAATTGTCCTCCGCCGACCTGCGTCGCCGCTTCGACGACGGCCTGCTCGAACCCGATCTCGTCCGCATCGCGCCCGCGCAGTCCACGGTCGGGCAGGAACGCGCGGTGCGCGCGCTGCGCACCGGGCTCGAGATCCCGCAGCGCGGCTTCAACATCTTCGTCACGGGGCCGGACGGCACCGGCCGCTCGACCACGGTCAAGGCGGTCCTCGAGGAGGCGCGCAAGACCCCGCGCTGCGAGCCGCGCGACCGCGTCTACGTCAACAATTTCAAGGACGCGGACCGGCCGCGCCTCCTGGTGATGCCGAAGGGCTGCGGCCGCCGCCTCCGGAAAGACATGGAGGCGCTCCTCACCCGCCTGCGCAGCGACCTGCCGGCCGTCCTGGAGAGCGAAGAATTCAAAAAGACGTTAGCTGCGCTTTCCGAGCGCTTCCGCAAGCTCCAGTCCGAGGGGATGCGCGAGTTCGAGCAGAAGATCCGCAAGCACAACTTCATGCTCGGCGAGTTCCAGCTCGGCGTGGTCTCGGTGCCCGACCTGGTCCCGCTGGTGAAGGGCAAGCCCGCGCCCATCGAGAAACTCGAAGAGATGGCGCAGGAGGGCGCGATTTCCGAAAAGGAACTGGCGTCGATCCGGACCTCCTACGAGTCGCTGCGCGGGGAACTGCACCAGCTCCTGCGGCGGACGCGCGAGGCGGCGCGCGACACGCAGGCGAAAATCGCCGAGATGGAGCGGGAGCTGTGCGATCGGGTGATCAGCGGACACATCGAGGACCTGCGCCGGGAGTATCCGGAGGCGGCGGCCCTGGAGTACTTCGGCGAAGTCCACCGGTCCCTGCTGGAGGACCTGGCGCTGTTCAAGCCCTCCGAGCGCGAGTCGGGCGGAGGCGGGGCGCTGGTGCTGCCCTTCGGCGGCGGCCCGTCCGCGCCGCCCCCCGATCCCTTCCTCCCCTATCGTGTGAACGTCGTCCTCGACACCTCGGAGCGGCCCGCCTGTCCGCTCGAAATCCCGGACACGCCGACCTACGTGGGGCTCTTCGGCGCGATCGAAATCGACATCTTCCGCTCGGGAGCCTTGCATACGGATTTCACCCGAATCCGCGGCGGGGCGCTCCTGCGCGCGGACGGGGGCTACCTGGTCCTGAACGCGCGCGACATCCTGTCCTTCCCGGGGGCGTGGCCCGCCCTGAAGCGGGTGCTCAAGACCGGGCGGCTGGACATCGCGCTGCCGGAGGGGCTGCTGCTCACGCCGGCGACCGCGATGCGGCCGGAGCCGATCGACCTGGACGTGAAGGTGGTCCTGATCGGCGAGGGCTGGATCTACGACCTGCTCTACGTGCTGGACGACGAGTTCACCAAGATCTTCAAGATCAAGGCGGAATTCGACCACGAGATGCGGGTAACGCCGGAGAACCTGCGGCACTTCGTGAGCGTGATCGCGAAGGTCGGCACGGAGGAGAAGCTGCCGCCGTTGTCGGGTGAGGCGGCGGCGGAGATCGTGCGGCACGCGGTGCGCGGGGCGCATCGGCGGACGCACATTTCGACGCGCTTCAACGACGTGGCCGACCTGTATCGCGAGGCGGCGCAGGGCGCGCGCGGCACGCCGGGGGTCGGCGGCGGCGGCAGCCCCGGCGCGGCGGCGGGGCCGGTCACGGCGGGGCACGTGCGCGCGGCGATCGAGGCGTTGCGCAACCGGCACAACCTGCCCGAGGAGAAGCTGCAGGAGGCGATCAACGAGGGGCTGTTCGCGATCGAAGTCGAGGGGGAACGCATCGGGCAGGTGAACGGGCTGGCGGTCTACGACCTCGGGCAGCATCTTTTCGGCCGGCCCTCGCGCATCACGGCGACGGTGGCGCTGGGGCGCGCGGGGATCCTGAACCTGGAGCGCGAGGTCGGCCTGTCGGGGCGCATCCACGACAAAGGGGTGTTCATCCTGTCGGCTTTCCTGCGGCATCGTTTCGGGCAGCGCATTCCGCTCGCGCTCACGGCGACGCTGTGCTTCGAGCAGTCGTACGCGGGGGTGGAGGGGGACAGCGCTTCGTCGACCGAGCTTTACGCGCTGCTCTCGGCGCTGGCGGATGCGCCGATCACTCAGGGGATTGCCGTAACGGGGTCGGTGGACCAGCGCGGGCGGGTGCAGCCGATCGGCGGCGCGAACCAGAAAGTGGAGGGGTTCTTCGACGTGTGCCGGGCGAAGGGTCTGACCGGGGGGCAGGGGGTGCTCCTGCCGCGGACGAACGTGGAGGACCTGATGTTGCGGGAGGAGGTGATCGAAGCGGTGGAGAGCGGGCGGTTCCACCTGTGGGCGGTGTCGACGATCGACGAGGGGATCGAGATCCTGACGGGGGTGCCGGCGGGTGCGCCGGGGCGGGGCGGGGCGTATTCGCCGCGCTCGATCAACGGGCGGGTGGAGCGGCGGCTGCGCGAGATGGCGCGGCGGCTGACGCGCTTCGAGAAGGGGAAGTGAGGGGGGGGGAAGTGAGGCTGATCGTTACCCACAACTCGGCGGCTGGAGACCGTACACTCGCTCCAATGGGGAGGGGCTTGGAGGCTTGTAGTACCGGGCTTCAGCCCGGGTTCGTTTGCCGGGCTTCAGCCCGGCAACCCTCGACGCGCGCGCCGAT
>JACRIP010000492.1 GCA_016220045.1 Planctomycetota bacterium | reverse complement strand
AGGGGTCCGCCCCTACGCCCAGCCACGGCCCCTGGTAGGGCGGACCCCTGTGTCCGCCCCGCCAGGTCGCCGAGTCCGCGCTGCCAAGACCTCTTGCGACCGCCTCATCACACGGGCGGAACGAAGGGACCCTGCGGCCGACCTGTGGCCGGCGACGCCGCCGGAGGAGGCGGTGGCGGGGTGCATGTCCGGTATTGCGCAACGACGACTGAACCACAGAGGCTCAGGTCGGGCGATGCCCGAAACCCAAGCGCAAGTCTGGTGGTGCGTCGATTGGGCGATTTGGCGATTGTGTGATTGGGCGATTACGGAGCTGACGCGGTAGCGTTATCCCGCCCATGCGACTGCCGAAAAGCTTGCCGGAAAAACACGCTTTCGGACATTAGTAACACAGGGCGGCGCGCCGCAGCCGAAGGGAGCTTGGGGTGGCGCGGATTGTAGAATGCAGATTGCGAATTGTAGATTGACGATGAGACTCGATCGCGGCAGCCGGCAGGCCCGAAGGGCCGTAATGAAACAGCCCAGGGCGAAGCCCTGGGTCTCCGAGGTACAGAATCGTAAGCCCTGAAAGGGCGACATTCACGAATCGCACCGTGTATCTCGCCCTTTCAGGGCTTGATTCCCTTCCAACCGATTGTCCCAGGGCTTCGCCCTGGGCTCTTCCATCACGGCCCTTCGGGCCTACGAATCGTGAGCTGCCCCACAGCTTGGGCCCGACGCTGTTCACCTGCGCTGCGCCCACTCGGCTGAGTTCCAGGTGAATCAACCGCCGACTCCAGAATGAGTTGCGACGCACTGCCCGCGAAATCGTGGCACGAAAACGAGATTCCAGGAGTTAGTAGCACAGAGACACCGGTCGGGCGTTGCCCGAAACCCAAGCGCTCGCCGCGCGACGCCGCGATCGGGTGATTGGCTGACTGCCGCTCGTCTCGGCGGGATACCGCTACCGCGTCGGCTCCGTAATCGCCCAATCACACAATCGCCAAATCGCCCAATCGAAGCACCGCCAGAGGTGCGCTTGGGTCGCGGGCATCGCCCGACCTGAGTCTCTGTGGTTCCGTCGTCTTTCCGCCCCACCGAGCCCACCGAGCCCACCGCCTCAGCCCTCCCTGAGCCTGCCGCCCCCCCCGCCCGCCTCCTTTCTGTACCGCTCCCGCTCCCCGATCTGGTACAGTACCGCCGTGGCCGGCCGCGTCGGGCCGGCGGGCGTCGATCCCACGCCGGGGGCCGTGTCGTGTTCCTCTCCCTCACCTGCACCGCGCAGGATGCCACCGATCTCGGGTTCCTCCTGCTCAAGAACCCGGCGAATCTCTTCACCAAGGACCTCGCCTTCGGCCGCGCCTACGTGTTCTACCCGGAGGCCGGCGCGGAGCGTTGCACCGCCGCGCTCTGGGTGGACGTCGACCCCGTCGGGCTGGTCCGCCGCCAGGGCTCGAGCGGCGGCGGAGGAGGGCGCGCCGCCGGCCTCGAACAGTACGTCAATGATCGCCCCTACGTCGCCTCCAGCTTCCTCGCCGTCGCGCTCGCCGACGTCTATTCCACCGCCCTCTCCGGCCGCAGCAAGGAACGCCCCGAGCGCGCCACCGAGCTGCTCCCCTTGGAAGCCTGCTGCCCCGCGGTCCACTGCGCAGGCGGACCCCGCCTCGCCGCCGGACTCTTCGAGCCCCTCGGCTATCAGGTCGTCGCCGAGCCCTGCCCGGCCGACGATCCGGCCGCGCGCCGCGTCTGGTCGCTCCGCCTCTCCGCGCGCACCACCGTGCGCGACCTGCTCACCCACCTCTACGTCCTGCTCCCGGTGCTCGACGACGCCAAACACTACTGGGTCGGCGCCGACGAAGTGGAGAAGCTGCTGCGCCGCGGCGAAGGCTGGCTGCCCACCCATCCGCTGCGCGAGCTCATCGTCCGCCGCTACCTGCGCTACCGCGGCGGACTGGCGCGCGCCGCGCTCGAACGGCTGGGCGGCCCGGACGAGGAAACGGACGATGAGGAATCCACCTACGCGCCGGCCGAGCTGACGCTCTACCAGCAACGCGTGGCCGCAGTCGCGGCGGCGTTGCGCGGCGACGGCCTGATGCCCGCGCGCGTCCTCGATCTCGGCTGCGGGGAAGGGCGCCTGCTCGAGGCGCTCGCCCACGAGACCGGCATGCGCGAGCTGGTCGGCTATGACGTCGGCGCGCGCTCCCTGGAACGCGCCGCCGCCCGCCTCCACCTCGACCGGCGCCCGCCCGCCCAGCGCCCGGCGATCAAGCTGCTCCAGGGCTCGCTGGTCTACCGCGACGAGCGCATCAAGGGTTTCGACGCCGCCGCGCTCGTCGAAGTCATCGAACACGTCGACCCCGACCGCCTGCCCGCGCTGGAGCGCGCGGTCTTCGAGTGCGCGGCCCCGCGCCGCCTCGTCGTCACCACGCCGAACGTCGAGTACAACGTGCGCATGACCGGCCTCGCCCCCGGAAAGCGGCGGCACGGCGACCACCGGTTCGAGTGGTCGCGCGTCGAATTCCGCACCTGGTGCGCGCGCCTGGGCGCGGCCCACGGCTACTCGGTCGCGTTCCGCCCGGTCGGACCGGATGACCCCGAAGTCGGCCCGCCCACGCAACTCGCGGTCTTCGAAAGGGCCGCCCATGCCTGACCCCCTGCCCGCCGCGAACCAGCCATCGGAGCCGGCCCCGGCGCCCGCGCCGACGACGCCTCCGCCCCCGCCGGCGCCCGCCGCTGCGGGTCCGGTGCTCACCGTACCCGAGCTCGCGCTCGTGCTCCTCGTCGGCCCGAGCGGCTGCGGCAAGTCCACCTTCGCGCTGCGCCACTTCAAGCCGACCGAGATCGTCAGCTCCGACTCCTGCCGCGGCATCGTGTGCGACGACGAGACCGACCAGTCCGCCACCCGCGAGGCCTTCGACCTCCTCCACCATATCGTCGGCGTGCGCCTGCGCCGCGGCCGGCTCACCGTGGTGGACGCGACCAACGTCCGCGCCGATTCCCGCAAGCAGTTCATCGAGCTGGCGCGCGCGCACGACGTCCTGCCCGTCGCCATCGTCTTCAACCTGCCCGAACGCGTGTGCATCGAGCGCAACCGCCACCGCCCCGGCCGCGATTTCGGGCCCCACGTCGTCCGCGTCCACTGCCGCGAATTGCGCAGCGCCCTGCGCTCGCTGCGCGACGAGGGCTTCCGCTACGTCTACGTCCTCGACAGCGATGCCGCCATCGCCGGCGCCGAGGTCCGGCGCACGCGCCTGTGGACCGACAAGCGCGACGACCACGGGCCCTTCGACCTGATCGGCGACGTGCACGGCTGCGGCGACGAACTGGACGCGCTCCTCGATCGCCTCGGGTATCGCCCCGATCCAGCGGACGGGATCTGGCGCCATCCGGCGGGCCGGCGCGCGATCTTCCTCGGCGACCTCGTGGACCGCGGCCCGCGCGTTGTCGAGGTGGTCCGCCGCGTGATGGCGATGACCCGCGCCGGCGCCGCGCTCTGCGTGCCCGGAAACCACGACCTCAAGCTCATGCGCCACCTGCGCGGCAAGACCGTGCGCATCACCCACGGTCTCGACGCCAGCATCGCCCAGATCGCCGCCCTGCCCGAGGCCGAACGCGCCGCCTTTGTGCCGGAGTACTGCACGTTCGCCGACCGCCTCGTCTCCCATTTCGTGCTCGACGACGGCAAGCTGGTCGTGGCCCACGCCGGCATGCGCGAAGACTACCAGGGGCGCGCCTCCGCACGCGTCCGCGATTTCGCCCTCTACGGCGAAACCACGGGGGAGACCGACGAGTTCGGCCTGCCCGTGCGCCTGGACTGGGCCGCCTCCTACCGCGGCCGCGCGTACGTGGCCTACGGGCATACCCCGACGGTCGAGGCGGAATGGCTGAACGGCACCATCAACCTCGATACCGGCTGCGTGTTCGGCGGCAAGCTCTCGGCCCTGCGCTACCCCGAGCGCGAGCTGGTGTCGGTGCCCGCGCGCCGGCAGTACGTGGCGCCGGCCAAACCCCTGGCGCCGCCGCCGTCGGAACGCCACGTGGCGGCGGCCGCCGCGACGCCCGCGCCCTCGCTGCAGTGGCGGCATGACGACCTGCTCCACCTGGAGGACGTCCACGGCAAGCGCGTGGTCGAGACCCGGCTGGTGCCCACGGTGACGATCCCGCCCGAACACGCCGCGGCCGCACTTGAGATCATGAGCCGCTTCGCCGCAGACCCGCGCTGGCTGGTCTACCTGCCGCCCACGATGTCGCCGGGCGCCACCTCGCGCCTCCCCGGCCTGCTCGAACACCCGGCCGAGGTGTTCCGGTACTTCGCCGAGAGCGGGGTGGCGCGGGTCGTGTGCGAGGAGAAGCACATGGGCAGCCGCGCGGTGCTCGTGGTCTGCCGCGACGCCGAAGCGGCATGCCGGCGCTTTGGCGCGGTGAACGGTCGTCGCGGCGCCATCGTCACGCGCACCGGCCGGGCGTTCTTCGAGTCGCGCGCCATGGAAGAGGAGCTGCTCGAGCGGGTGCGGGCCGCCTGGAGCGCCGCCGGTCTGTGGGCTGAGCTGGCGACCGATTGGGCCGTGCTCGACGCCGAGGTGTTGCCGTGGAACGCCAAGGCGCGCGCTCTGGTCGAAGAGCTGTACGCGCCGGTCGGGACTGCGGGGGCGGCGGCGCTGGCGGCGGCGCGTGCGGCGGCCGAGGCGGCGACGGCGCGCGGGGTGCCGGCCGGAGAGGTCGCGGCCCGCCTCGCCGGTCAGGCGAATTCCGTAGACCTCTATCGCGCCGCCTACCGCCGCTACTGCTGGGAAGTGCAGGGACTCGCCGGCGTGCGGGTTGCGCCTTTCCACGTCCTCGCCACCGAGGGCAAAGCGCACGTGGACCGCAATCATCTCTGGCATCTCGCGCTGCTCGCGCGTCTCGCGGCGGCCGATCCGACGACCTTCCTCGCCACCGCGCACCGGGAGATCCCGCTGGCCGACCCGGCGGCGGTCGCGGCGGGCACGGCCTGGTGGGAGGAGTTGACGGCGCGCGGCGGCGAGGGCATGGTGGTGAAGCCGCTCGACTTTGTCACGATGGGCCGGCGGGGAGTGATCCAGCCGGCGGTGAAGTGCCGTGGCCGGGAGTATCTGCGGATCATCTACGGGCCGGGCTACACCGACCCGGAGCAGCTCGACCGGCTGCGCGAGCGCGGCCTCGGCCACAAGCGTTCGCTCGCCACGCGCGAGTTCGCGCTCGGCGTGGAAGCGCTGGAACGCTTTGCGCGCGGCGAGCCGCTCCGGCGGGTCCACGAATGCGTCTTCGGCGTGCTCGCGCTCGAATCGGAGCCGGTGGACCCGCGGCTCTAGCGGGGTTTGGACGTTTGGCGGTTTGGACGTTTAGAAGTTGGGGTTGCACGACACGCAGAGTCCACGGCGCGAGACCTTGGGAGAATCGCCTATTGAAGGTCCACGAGGAGGTTGAAAGCGAGCTAGGTTTGCGCTTTAGAGAACTCCTAAACTTCCAAACCCCTAAACCTCCAAACCCTGGCCGCGCCATCAAACACTTAACGAGTGCGGGACCGACCATTCGGGCGTCCCTCGATTGTCGACGGGAGAAAGAACATGCCGGGACCGGAAGTCGATAGTACGGGCGACAAGGCGTTTGCCAATCTGCTGCGCCATGAGAAGCTGGTGGCGGAGGCGGACCTGACGATCGCGCTCATGGGCGCGGCGCGGATCCGCGCGCTCGGGCTGCCGGTGGGCGTCGCCGACGTGCTCGTCGAACAGGGCGCGCTGACGGCGGCGAAGGCGGACGAGCTGCGGCGGCTGCAGTCGTTGACCTCGATCCGCCCGTTGCGCCGGTCCGAGGTGGCGAATATCACCCTGTCGCCGGAGGACGACCGTAAGGTGGTCGACGTAGCGGCGAGGTATCTCTTGCTGGTGAAGACCCAGGTGGCGGAGGCGGAGGCGCTCGCCGAGCAGACCGAGGTATGCGGCTGCCGGCTGCGGCTGACCGAGATTCTGGTCGAGAGGCACTACCTGGACAGCGAGGCGCTGTTCGCGCTCGTGGTGTATCTGCGCGTCGGCGGCGGGACGCCGGAGTCCGGCGGCGTGCGCGCGGCGGCCGGCGCCGGCTCGACGATTTACGGCGGCACGGACGATCTGCTCTTCGGGTCGGCGGCCATCTCGAATCGCCTGGCTTCGGCCGCCGAAGTGCAGAAGGCGCTCGGCGCGCAAATGCGCTTGAACCGCACGGCCGGGATGCGGCAGGGGCTGGCCGACGTGCTGGTGGCGCAAGACATCCTGCGCCTGACGGACGCGAAGCGCCTGATGGACATCGTGCGCCTGCGTCGACCCGACGCGAACATCCGGCCGTTGCGCGTCGTGCAGCTCAGCGACGAGGAAGCCGACCGGATCGATCGCATCCTGGAGGAGAACGACCTCGTCGCCCCGGAACAGATGGATGAAGCGCGGCGCATCCAGGCGGAAGCGGGCAAGCTGGGCATGCAGCGCAAGCTGACCGAGATCCTGCTCGAGAAGGGGTTCGTCAAGAAGGACACGCTCGACGCCGCCGAGGCGATCCTCGATTCGCAGCGGTTCAGCATGGGGCATCTGCGCGGGCCGGGCGATGCGACGATCGTGACCCAGGCGGTGACCCGGCCGTCGCTCCTGTCGGGCGCGGTGGTCGGCGTGATGGCGGTGCTCCTGACCCTGGGTGGGGTCGCGTGGTTCCGGCACGGGCCGGCGGCGAACCCGAGCGGGTCGCGGACCGGCGGCGCGACCAACCCGGAGGACGTGGATACCGGCGAGGACGGACCGGGCTGGGATCAGGCGATGGCCCGAGCCGAAGCGCCGCTTCTGGCGGAGGAGTTCGGCGCGGCCCGGTCGGCGCTGGGCGTGCTCGAAGCGAGCACGCGTTCGCCGGGGCACCGGGCGCGCGTGGCGCGACGGCTGCGCGAGGCCGAGGCGCTGGAGCGGCTCGCGCGCAAGCTGGAGGAGCGGGTGCGTGACGCGAGCGCGCCGCCGGTCGAGGTCGCGTGGTGGGACGGCACGGCGTGGACCGTGGCCGAGGCGACGCGCGCCCACGTGGTGCTGCGACCGCGTGCGGCGGGCGGGGCGGAGGCGGCAGGGGAGACGAGCACGCGGACGTGGTCGGAGCTGGACCCGCGCGACCGGCTGGCGATCCTGCTGGCGGCCGGGCTGGGGGAGAGCGAGCCGTACGGCGTGGCGCTCTTCTGCGCGGAGAAGGGCGCGCCGTTGCCGAACGAGGTGCGCGAGCACCTGGGCCGGGGCGCGCTGGCGGATGTCGAGCTGGTGCTGGCGAAAGTTCCGCGCCTGGCGGAGCGGGCGGCGCCGGCGGCCGCGGGACCGGCGGTCGCGGAGGTGACTCCGCTCTCGGGGACCGACCTGACGAGCGGCGCGGGGAAGACCCCGGCGGTCGATCCGACCAAGGTCGATCCGCGGCTGGCGGCGGCGCTCGCGCTGGACGCGCAGGCGGCCCTGGTCGCCCGGATCGCGGAGAAGCTGAAGGCGTGGAAGCTGGAGGAGGGGCGCGGGATGCTCGCGCGCTGGCGCGAGGGCGATCCGGCCGGGAAGGGCGAGTTGTGGCAGGCGTACGCATCGGGGATCGACCGGATCATCGCCCTGCGCGACCGGCTGGCGTCTGGAATCGGCGGCGCGGCGCGGCCGATCGCGGCCGCCTCGCTGCCGGGCTTCGAGTCGATGGGCGGCGGGAATCTCGCCGGCGGGAGCGCGGACGGCGTGTCGGTGCGGGTGGGGGGCGGGCAGATCGTGCGGCCGTGGAAGGACTTGTCGCCCGCCGCGTTGCGCGGCCTCGCGGACGCCGTGCTGCCCAAGGGCGAGACGCGGTACGCGGCGCTCGCGGCCCTCTTCCTCGAGTCCGGGCAGGCGGAGGATGCGGCGGCGGCGTGGGAGCAGGCAGCGTCTACGGCTGAGCCCGTAGACAGCTTCGCGCCGTGGTACGCGGCGCGGCGCGATCAGGCCCGGCTGACGCTGTGGCGCGCGCAGGTGCGCATCGCCGAGAAATTCGCGGAAACCGGCGGCGGGGGAGCGGCCCTCGACGTGCTCGCGGCGCCCAAGGCGGCGGCGCCGGAGTTCGGCGTGCCGGCGGCCGACCGGGAGCGCGTGGCCGCGGTCCTGGCGGCGGCGCGCGCCGCGTGCGTCGCCGAAGCACTGGCGGCGGCCACGTCGGCCGAGAGCGCAGGCAGGGCCCAGGAGGTCGCCGCGTTGCTGGAGGCGGCGCTGCGCCGGCTCGGGACGGCGCCGGAGGCGGCGGCGCTCGCGACGCGGCTTGCCGAGGCGCGCAAGAAGGTCGAGCTCGTCCTCGCCGACTGGGCGGGCGATGCCGAGTTCGGGGCCTGGAAGGTCGAGGGCGGAAAGGCGGCGCTCGCCACCGACCCCGCTACGGCCGGGCGCGCGCCCGGTTCGCTGCACTGGTCCTTCGGGAACGATCAGGGATGCGGACTCATTCTGAACACGCCCGCCGCCGACTTCCGCGGCTACGAGGGGGTCGCGCTCTGGGTGCGCGTGCCCGCCTCCTCGCTCGCGCAGGTCGAACTGCGCTTCGAGAGCAGCCTCACCGACTACTATGCCTACGTCATTCCCCTGACCAATGTCGGCGCGGTAGAACTGAAGGTCCCGTTCGCGAACTTCAGCAAGGAGGGGATGGCGGATCTCGGGCGGGTCGTGGACGTGCGTCTCTGGCATTTCTCGCCGGGCGAGGCGGGCGAGCTGTACGTCGACGACCTGAGGCTCCTGCATAAGCTCGCGCCGGACGAGATCGCGGCGCTTCCGCCCAAGAAGCCCGGACCGGGACCTGGGGCGGGCGTCGGACCGGGACCCGGCAAGCCGCCGGCCAAGCCGGGGGACGCGGCGGGCCGGATCGGCCACGTGCCGAAGGGCGTGCGCAAGGGCCCGACGCTCTCGCTGCGCGACGACGCGTACGTCAACCTCGAATACGGCGTCTGCCTGACTCCACCCGACCGCTGGGAGACGATTCCGCCGCCCAAGGAGGCGAATGCGGCCTTCCGCGTGGACCAGGAGGTCACGCCGCTGGTGCAGTTCAAGTCGCGGCAGCCGGACCCGGAGAACTACTCGATCGGGCTCGACTTCCTCTCGCTGGGCAAGGCGGAGACGCTCGACGACGCGCTGAAGAACTTCGCCGATTACGAGAAGACGAACAACCCGAAGTGGGAGGACGCGCCGCCGCGGCCGCAGCGCGAGACGGTGGGCAAGAACCCCGCGGCGTGGCTGGGCTACCCCGGCGATCAGGGCTTCTGGCTGTCCACCCTGGTGGTGCAGGGATACGGCGAGGCCTATGCGCTGCGCTTCTCCTCGGGCAAGCGCTACGGCCAGCGCAAGGCGGAGGAGTTCCACCTGGTCGCGCGCACCTTTGGCTTCCTCAACGAGGACCAGCTCGTGAAGCTTCTGGCGCGCAAGAGCGCGGGCGGGGGCGGGGCCACGACGCTGCCGCCCGGCTGGGCGAGCTTCCTGACCGCGCACTACGAGATCCAGTACGACTGCGACGAGGCCTTTGCCAAGGAGCTCGGCCAGCACCTGGAGGCGATCCTTGCCGAGTACCGGCGTCGCTTCCCGATGGACCTGGAGAAGCTCACGACCACGGAGGCGGGGGAGACCAAGGGGTATGCCCGATTCACGGTGAAGGTCTTCAAGGCCTTTGACGTGTTCAACGCGTACGCCGCGAAGAACGGCGTCTCCGGCGCGGCGGCCTACTTCAGCCCGATGCAGAACGAACTGGTGGCGTACAAGACGGTGGACGAAGGGCGGAAGAAGACCTTCCACATCATCTATCACGAGGCGAGCCACCAGTACCTGCACCTGTACATGGGCGGCGACGTGGAGATTCCGATCTGGGTGAACGAGGGGGTGGCGGACTACTTCTACGGCGGCGAGTTCGGGGACGGCGGGAAGTTCGCGATCGGGGTGAACCGGGACCGGGTGACGGAGGTGAAGGACGCGGTGCGGCAGAAGAAGCACGTGCCGCTCGCGAAGCTCTTCAAGTACACGCAGCAGCAGTACTATGCGGACGCGCAGCTCTGCTATGCGGAGGGGTGGGGGATCTGCTACTTCCTGTGGACGACGGACCATCCGAAGTACAAGGGGGTACTGGACAAGTTCTACGATGCGCTCAAGCGCCTGAAGGACAAGGACAAGGCGTTCGATGAGGCGTTCGCCGGAGTGGAGATCGAGACGCTGGAGAAGGACTGGGAGACGTGGCTGCTGACCCCGGGGGCGATGAGGTAGGGGGGGGGGGGCGCGGGGCATGACGCGGCAATTGGTGGGCGCTGGCCGCCCGTGCCCAGCACGCCAGCCTCATCTGGGGGCGGTGGCTTGTAGTGTCTCCCCCCGGACGTGGCGTCCTGGCGGAGTTGTTGCATCGGAGAGCGGCAGGAGTGCAATCCGCACGGAGAGTCTGCAGGGGGAGTAACCAATGAATGACCAGACGCGCAAATTCATGCTCGACTCATTCTCGGGTGCGATGTCGCGAGTTCGGTGGTTTCTGATTACCAATCTGATCCTCTCCATGGCACTCTTGCTTCATGTTTACATGACCCATTGGAGCGAACACTACTCCCTACTGATAGACACAGTATTGGATCGAGGGCGAGACCACAAGACTAAGGCGGTGTCGCTGTTTCTTGATGAGTCCAAGTTCCAGAGGAGGATCGAAGAGCAGGTACAGACAGACCCAGCTTCCGCGGCGAGGCACGTCGATAATTACTTGGATTTTCTGCGTACGCAAAACGAGCTTCGTGGACTCACCATCGGGAGGCGTACAGTCCCTCTGCTGGGGATTGAGGTACCAGCCACCGATTTCATGTTCCTGCTTTATTTTCCAATAGCCCTGCTGTCCACTGGGACTTGGCTGGCCGTGCGGCTCGCGGATTCGAGTAGTGCTAGAATCCTGGAGGTGGACTCGAGTCTCAAGTCCGTCCTATCGACCTGCCTCGTCTTCGGCTCCGGTGGCGTGTCGCTGGTTGCGATAGCTCATGTACTCGCCTTTCTACTGCCATGGGTTCTCCTGCTGTTCGGTGGCATCCTGGACTTGCAGGGGGCCGACTCGCACGCTCCCGGGACAGTCCTGCCACGAGTCACCGAGGGGCGCACGATCTTGATGATGTCCATGGTCATCGGCATTCTGTTGGTCTCATGCGGCGCCCTCAAGGTTTCGTGGCGCTTGCATCAGAGACTATCCGATCGCCCTCTGAGCGCGGCGGACGTTTCTTGCATGCTGTGGTGGGTTGGTTGCGTATTCGCGGTCGTCGTGTCCACTCTTTGGTACCGTATTGAGGCCCGTGCGTATTGGAGAGAATTCGCGAATCTGAACCTGAGACTTGCTTCGCAACTTGCAGAGTGGGTGCGGCTCGCTCCTCGTGAGAAGGGAGTGGCGATACTCGCCATGATTCTGGCGTTATGGGCTCTTGGGAATGGATGCCTGAAAGCGCAAGGCGAAGGAGCGCCAGTCGACAAGTGAGCACGGCCCGATCGTGACGCCACGGACTCTGCGGTCTGGGTTTCTTGTGTCCGCCGAAAACTCAGACTCCACAGGCCTAGCAGGTTCCCGCTCTACTCCCCCCGCCCCGGATACGGCCCCAGGAACCGCTCGCCATTGAAGTGGATCATGTGACTGGGATCCTCCGCCACCCATACCTCGGTCTCCCAGGCGATATCGGGCAGGAATCGGTGTAGCGTCTTGCGGTCCGGGAGCGCGGTGACGAACACCAACCCGGCCTGGGTTCCCGCGAACAGCGTGCGCAGTTCGATCAGCCGCTTCGGGTTCATCGGACCGTGCGAGGTCGCGGCCTCGACCAGTACCAGCCAACCCTTCCGTTCGTAGTAGACCACGACATCCGGCATTTTCCCGTGATGCTCCAGGCGCACGCCGATCGACGCGAGCAGCGGTTCGTCGAAGAACGCCCACTTCTCGTCTGTGTCCCCGACGTACACCGGTCGCGCCCCCGGTGTAAACCGGGGACAGAACTCGCTGAGGATCTGCGCGACGACCAGATTCTGCCCCCCAGGCGAGAGCGCGATCGACTGTCCGCTCGGGAGACGCAACGGAATCCGCTGCATCTCGCGCGCGTTCGCGTAGCGCGTGCGTAGAGTCTCCGCCGCCGCCAGGTAGCTGCGTAGCGCTCCGGCCCAGGCTTCCGTGCCGAAGGTCTTGAGAAGTGAGAGTGCGCCGGGTTCGACTTGGTAGCGATTGTCGGGGCTGTTCGTGGGTCGAGCCGGATCGTCTGGATTCTGCACCACCAGTCCGGCTTGGACGAACTGATGAATCGTCCGGCGGCGCACGGTCTCGCGCGTGTTCGGCTGGTAGCGCTTGCCGAAATGCTCGCGCAGGTAGTCCATGATCTCGGTGATGCCAAGCTGTAGTCCCTGCGCGTACCGCCACGCGACCGCCGAACTCCCTTCGCGCGCGCTCATGCCGCGCGGCGTCTTCAAGCCGAGCAATGCCAGGAGGGTCAGCGCCGACCGCTCGTTGGTCTGCTCCTTCGGCATGCCGAGGGCGCGGAGGACCTCCTGCGCCTGGCTGACCAGCTTCGCCACCATGAACGGATCCGGGCCCCCTTCGCTCATCGGGCAAACACCTCGGACTCCACAAGCCGGTCGAGTTCGGCCTGCGCGGGCATGAGCTCGCCGATGTGCGCGCCCAGACTCGCCAGCGCCGCGCGCGATGGATAGCGCAGCGAGCGCAGATCGGCCGCATTCACCTGGGTATGGCCGGAGAATTGACGGAAGAAGTCGTCCACCGTGCCGGAGTTCAGGAACGCGGCAAGTCCCTTGGCAATCGTCAGTTCCAGGCCCCGACCCTGCGCATGATAGTAGTTCAGATGGTTCTCGAAGCCCACGCGCTCGCCCGGAACGCGTGAGGGGTCGTGAATCGCCGCCACGATGCGCCGCCGCTCCTCCTTCGAGGAGAAGCGCTTCACCAAAACATGAACGGCGTTCGGAATCAGCAAGTCGGAGGTGCACGCCCCATCCACCACCGCATTCGGCTTGCGCCCCCCGAGCTTGGGCCACGCCACAAAGCCAGCGGCGAAGTGCGCAGGGTAGATCAGCGGCGCAGTGCCCGGGGCCGGCTCGTCGCGCAGGAACTCACCGGCGCGAAAGTCGACCACCCGGCCCGTCGAGACCTCGATCCCAAGACCCTCGAGCGTACAGGGCAGGGAAGTCATGCGCCCGGCGGCCTGCTCATCGCGCTGATCCGGGGCAATGTGAATCACGAGTCCCGGGTCGGTCGGGGAGACCAGGCGGCCAAGATCGACCTCGCGCGCGGAGGAATTCGGCGCCCCGGGGCCATGACTCGACGAGATCAGTACGGGAGTGGCCGCCGCGCCGCCGCGCTGGGCGTGGAAGATGATGTTCTCCTGCAAGACGTCGTCCTCGGCGAAGGCGCGATCGCGCCGCTCGAAGACGTGGACCCGACGGATCCGCGCGGTCGCCAGCAGGAGCTTGCGGAAGGGTAGGAAGTAGGGGCCATTGCAGAAGCTGCGCGGAGTGATCGCGACCATCTCGGCAGGGTCGGCCAGGAGCTTGAGCGCGAGGGCGAGAAAGGCGGTGTAGAGGTTGCTGGTCTCGACGCCGATGCGGCGCAGGGCGGCGCGCTCCCTGGAGGAAGTGTGGATCTTGCGGTAGGGTGGGTTCAGGATGGCGCAGTCGTAGCACTCCGCGCTCCGGCGCGAAAACAAGTCGGTGGTGAGCGCGGCGGACGCAGCCTCCACGAAGTCCTCGCCATGCACGTGGGCTTCGAGAGCGATGCCGACGGATGCGCACTCGGCTTGGCACGCGTTGAGGGTGGCGCGCAGATGAGTGAGCAGGCTGGGGTCGAGCTCGTAGGCGGTGACGCGAAGCCGGGCGGGCCGCCGCGCGCGTGGGCGGGCGCAGATTTCGGCGACAAATGCCGCGGTCAGCGAACCGACGCCGGCACCGGCGTCAAGCATGCGGATGGTCGTTCCCCGCGCCTCAAACATCGAAGCCATGAACCGCGCCACCGGCGCCGGGGTCATGAACTGGCCCATCGCGCTGCGGGTGTGCGCGTCCAACTCCGTCGCGGCCGCGCGGCGCACGGCGTCTACGCGATCCAGGAGATCGAGGGTCGTGTGCGGGGAAGATACGTCCACGTTTGTTGTGCCTCCGCTCCGCCGGTGGAAATCCGGGGTGTTGGGCCGCCGAGGGGTGATCGTATCACCCGGAATTCCCACGCGCAAGGCCGACGAACGCCGGGGTCCCTTCGACGATGTCGCGTGGTGGGCCCGGGAGGACATGGATGCTCGGACTCGCTCCCCTCGGCCCCACGGTCCGCCTTCGCCGCGCGGCCTCTGACACTTCAACGCGAATCGCGAGCGGGCAAGCAGGGGCGCCGTGCCGGGGAATGCTGCTCGCAAGGCCCGCCCGTTCGTTCTTCCGCCTTCAGAGACTGTCGCAACAGGCTGGTTCGGGCGGATGCGCCTGGTTCTGGGGATCGGGCCGCCCCCGCGAGACACCGGCGCCGGAGGTCTCACGGCGCCGGCGGGGACGCCTGCGCCACAAGGCCTCCGAGCATTTCAGGGATCGTTGGAGGGGTCTCCGGCGATTGTGGTGCAGGCCTTCCGGCCTGCACCGAAGGGCCACCGATTGTGGCCTGTCGCGACAGCCTCTTCAGCCGGAGCCTGCGCCGAGGACGAATCGCTATTGGCCCATCGGTCCGCCTGAAGGCGGAACTACGAACGAGCCGGATGGCCGATCGACGGTGCTTGGCACCGCGGACGGTCCGTCTGCCCGGGCGGCGATTGGCGCAATCGTGCACGCACTGCCACGCAAAACTGTTCGCTCCCAGGCCGCCCCCGGTACGCCGCGAAATCGCACGCGGCGGCCGATTACCGCCCTGGCGTCGTCCCGCAGGCTACGGTCGTGGTGCGACAGCGCGGGGAGGCGGGCGTCGAGGCGCGGCTCGCCGCGCCCCGACCGCCGCACTTCGCCAGGTCCTACTTCAGCGTGTTCTTCGCGATCAAGTACCGCTGCACCTGATTCGTCCCCTCGTAGATCTGCGAGAGCTTCGCGTCGCGCATCAGCTTCTCGACGATCTGATCCTGTGAATACCCTTCCCCGCCCATGATCTGCACCGCGTCCGTCGCCGCCTTCATCGCCACGTCCGTCGAATAGTACTTCGCCATCGCGCTCATCGTGCCCACTTCGCGATCGGCGTCGACCAGGAACGCGGCGTTCCAGGTCAAGAGCCGCGCCGCCGTGATCTCCGTCAGCATCTCCGCAAACATGAACTGGATGCCCTCGAAGCTCGCCACCGACTGCCCGAACTGCTGCCGCCCCATCGCCCACTTCCTGCTCACTTCGTAGGCCTCGCGCGCCAGCCCGATCGCCGCCGCCGCCACCCCCGCGCGCGTGCGGTTGAAGGTCTTCATCGCCAACAGGAACCCGTGCCCCTCCTTGCCGATCCGGTTCTCCGCCGGGACCTCGACATCGCGGTACTCCACCTCGACCTGGCAGGAGGCGCGCTGGCCCATCTTCGGCAGCTCCCGCCCGATCACGACCCCCGGCGTGTTCACCGGCACCACGATCGCCGACAGGCCGCGCGCGCCGCGCTCCGGATCGGTCGACGCGAAGACCGTGTGATAGAGCGCCTGCTTGCCGTTCGTGATGAAGCGCTTCTTCCCATTGATCACGTAGCGGTCGCCCGAGAGGCGCGCCACCGTCTTGATCGCGCCCGCGTCCGAGCCCGCGTCCGGCTCCGTGAGCGCGAAGGCCGCCAGCCCGCGCCGATCGACCAGGTCGCCGAAGAGGCGCTGCTTCTGCTCGGGCGTTCCCCCGATCAGCAGCGGGGTCAGGGCGAGGTTGTTGGCGTCGATGCAGATGCCGATGCCCGTACAGGCCGCGCCCAGCTCCTCGCTCGCGAGGCAGCCGTCGAACGCCGAATGCCCGGCGCCGCCGTACTCGCGCGGAATCGCGCCGTTGATGATGCCGGCGGAATACGCCGCGCGAATCACCTCCCAGGGGAACTCGCAGGAAAGGTCGTGCTTGCGCGCCACCGGGCGCACGTGCTCGTCCGCAAAGGCACGGGTCTTTTCGATCAGGCGCATCTGTTCGGGCGAAAGGTCGAAGCTGACCATCCGGTGTCTCCTTGGGTGGATAGGCGTCGGGCGGAGGAAGCTCTCAGCGCAAGGCAGCTCAGCGTGCGGAAGCGGGGTGCTGCGCGGCGGCGGCCGCCGGGACCACGAGCGCCTCGTCCCAGAGCGCCGGCCGGTCCAGCCAGACCCGGTCCGCGTCGAAGACGATGCGCGCCATCTCCTCGGGCTCCGCCGGGCCGAACGAGGTCACGTCCACGTGCCCGACGAGGGAGCCGGCACGGGCGAGGAGTCGCAGGCGCGCGACCAGCCGCGCCACGTCCAGATTGAGATCGTCGAGCGTCACCTCTACGCGGTCGCCCGGCGCGTCCGCCGCGAGCCGCAACTCGCCGCCCGGATACAGGCCCTCGAAGGACCCGGCCAGCGCCTGCAACTCGTGCGCGCAGCGCTCCAGGTCGCCGGTCGCCGCCGCGACGAAGCTGACCATGCCGTTCAGCCGCTGCATCTCCGGCAGGACGATCCGCTCCTCCGCACTGTAGGGGATTCGCCGGGCACGGCCGAAGTCCGGGTGCGACCAGTCGATGGTGACGATCGCGCCCGGCAGCACGCGCAGGCGCGCGAGCTGGTCGCCGCCGTCCACGTGCGCGTGCAGTTCGCCGCCGGGCGCCGCGTTGCGTTCGGCCGGCGTCAGCGTGCCGAGCATCCCGACCAGCTCCGCCGCGACCGCCGGCAGGCACTCGGGTCCGCTCGGGGAGCACACGCGCACCACAATGCGCGACGCCTCCGGTTCGAATTCCAGCCAGACGCCGGTCAGTGCCGCCAGCCGCGTGCGCGTCACACGCCCGAGCGTGCCCAGCGCCACCATTCCACTGCAACCGAACTCACAGCACATGATCATTCCTCGGGTAAGGGGGAGGATGCGTCGCCCCCGCCGGGCGCAGCGGGGGCGTGGCGGATTCAAAGCAAGTTTCCGGCCGGAGAGGGCCACGAAGCGGGGAAGAAGGGCCACGAACACGACGGGAACACGAAGGGCCACGAATACGAGGCACACGAAGGGCCACGAAGGCGGGCCGCCGCAGGGCGGCGCATCATGGGTTGGTGGAGTGTGAGCCAGGCTCTCCTGCGCCGCCCTGCGGCGGCCCCCTTGGTGGCCCTTCGTGCTTCCCGCT
>JACRIP010000491.1 GCA_016220045.1 Planctomycetota bacterium | reverse complement strand
GGCCAGCGCCTGGCCCTCGGCGTACCGTCGGCGCGGGTCCTTGTCGAGGCAGGTGTGGGCGATCGTCGCGAGCTCGGCGTCGACGTGCGGAGCGAGCCCCCGCAGCGCGGGCGGCTCCTCTTCCACGATCTGCCGGAGCAGCGCGGCCAGTTCCTCGCTGCGGAAGGGCGGCCGCCCCGCCAGCATCTCATACAGCGTTGCCCCGAGGGAGTACACGTCCCCGGCCGGGCCGATGTCGGCGCGGGCGCCGCGCGCCTGCTCCGGGGACATGTAGGCGGGCGTGCCCATCACGTGGCCGGTGGCGGTCAGGGTCTGCGCGCCCTCGACGCGCGCGAGGCCGAAGTCGGCGAGCTTGACGAAATCCTCGAGCGGAGCGCGCGCGCCGCCGGGAGCTTCCCCGGCGCGCCAGGAGGCGCCGGCAGCGGCAAGGGCGGCCTGCTCGCGGCGGGAGAGGTCGCCGGTCGGGGCCGCAACCGGGCGCCAGGTGAGCAGGAGGTTGGCGGGCTTGATGTCGCGATGCACGATCCCGCGCTCATGCGCGTGGCCGAGACCGCGCGCCGCCTGGAGCGCGATCCGCGCCGCGCGTTCGGGGGGGAGGCGTTCGCGCGCGAGCAGGTCGGAGAGCGGCCGGCCCTCGACGTACTCCATCGCGTAGTAGTGCACGCCGTCGCTCTCGCCCATGCCCAGGACCCCGACGACGTGGGGATGGGCCAGGTGGGCGCAGGCGCCGGCTTCGCGGCGGAAGCGCTCGAGGGCGATCGCGTCCTGCGCCACGCCCGGGGGGAGGACTTTGAGCGCGACCAGGCGGTGGAGGTCGCGCTCCTCGGCGAGGTAGACCACTCCCATCGCGCCGCGCCCGAGTTCGCGCAGCAACCGGTAGGCGCCGAGCACGCGCGGGGCGGCGGAGTCCGGTGAATGCCGCAGGTCCGACCGCGCCACGCCGTCGTAGGCCAGGGTCGCGGCGGAGCCGGAGTCGGCGGCGGCGGCGGCGACGGTGGCCGCGGCGGGCGGGGTGGGCGGGGCGGGCTCCCCCACGCGCGGTTGGGTACGATCGTCCTTCGGCTCTCCGCAGCGAGCGTGGCGCTCCCGCGCGCGTCCGGCGCGCGCCGTCCGGGGCTGCCGAGCGGCAGACGGGGCGCGGAGCGGAGGAGCGCGGCCCGGTGATCGTACCTTGCCGGCCCGCGGAAGGCAACGGGCGGCTGCGGGGGCCGGGTGCATCTCCGTAGTTGTCGGCCTCGTCGCACCCGCCTGGGCGGGCGGAGAATGACGGAACACGAAGTGCCACGAATACGGGAAGCACGAAGGGCCACCAAGGGGGGCCGGGACGGGCCGCGCGGATCGCTGCCGGATCGCGACTCTGCATTCCCAGCCCGCGCGGCACGTCCCGGCCCCTTTCGTGGCGCTTCGTGGTCCCCGCTTCGTGGCCCTTCGTGTTCCCGTCTTTTCGCGAGCCACTGGGGCCGCGACCGGGCCTGCAACTACGGACATGCACCCCTGCGGGCCGCCTGCACGACCGTACCTGCCTGTTGCTGTAGGGGCGCCCACGGGGTGCGTGCTCCCCCGTGCGGATCGAAGGGTGCAAAAAAAAGATGGGTCCGCCCCGGGCGTCGCCCGGAGGGACCCACGTTGTCGGATGCACGGAAAGCTGTGCAGCAGCCGGCGAAGGGCGCGCGGTGAACGGCGCCGCAGCGATCGGGTGGAGCAGCGGACGACGGGGCGCGCTAGCCTTCGAAGACGGAGTTGCTGTAGCTGGAGCTATTCTCCTGGATCTTCAGGCCGGTGCCCAGCAGCCAATCGATCATTTCCTGGCCGCGGTCCCAGTTGCCGGAGGTGAAGGTCGAGGTGCTCTGGCCGTTCGCTTCGAGATAGACGCCATGGTCGCCACCGCGGCCGGACTCGCCTTCGGCTACGTTCTGGCCAAAGATCTCGTTCAGGGAGGCGGCGGCACGATTGCCGTGCATGCTCGCGCACGCGAATACCGAGCTCGCGCAGAACGCGACGATCAGGACCACCATCAGCGCGGACTTCATCGGTGCCACTCCTACGTTATACGCGAAAAAAACCAACCGACCGGCCGGCAACCCGTGCAGAATCACGCTCCTCCTTCCTGAGAGTGCCGCTTGCGCAGATCCGGTCACGTGGGGGATGTCAGGGGCAGGGGCCGCAGGAGGCGGCCCCATCGCCATGAGCCAGGGAGTGGGTGCAGAGTCGATTATTGTCTTGCATCGATCACCCAGACGCGATACTCATCGCAGGCGCCATGCCGCAGGGCGAATTTTTATGACTTGTGAGCCAAATCGAGTCTCTCGCACAACATATTACCTACACGTTACTTGCGACGTCGATTCATTGGAGCCGAGGTGTCCTGCTCGCGACCTGCGAAAGGGACTCGCCAGGGGATGTTCATCAGACTGCACAGATTCCAACCGTTCCCTTGCATAGTCATGTGCAAGCGGCTGAACGCATGTACATCGAATCATACAGTAGCCGGGAGGGGGGGGGGGGGGGGGG
>JACRIP010000494.1 GCA_016220045.1 Planctomycetota bacterium | reverse complement strand
GACCCGCCTCCCACTCCAGGCGGCCGCGCATCCGGTATAAACCCGATTCGTGACCCCGCTCCTCCGCCGTCAGCTTGCGGCCGATCACCGCCTTCATCTCGAGCGCATCGAGAGCGAATTGCACCGTCTCCAGCGCCTTCGCCCGGAACCCGAGACGCGCCGCGCGCTCCGCCGCCTGCGCCGCGTACTGGATGCACTTGTCGAACGCCGCCGCCTGCGTGTAGTGGTAGGCCAGCGCCTCCACCCGCTCCTCCAGCGGCGTGCGCTCGTCGGCCTCGATCAGCGCGGCGAGCCGCCGATGCAGCGTCCGGCACTCCTCCTCCGGCAGGTCGCCCGCGAGGTGGGCCTTCAGGCTGTTCGAGGTCAGCGCGTAGACGTGCGCGTCGCCCGCGCGCTCGCGCCGCACCAGCCCGCGCACCGCCAGACTGGAAAGCAGCGAGACCGCGAGCGAAAGCTGCATGCCCGCGGCGCGCGCGATCCAGTGCGTCGGCATCGGGGCGTCGGCGAGCGCGAGCACGCGCAGCACCGGCAGGTTCACGCGCTCCAGGCAGTCCATGCGCGCACGCAGGGCCTCGCCGATCGTCGCCGGCAGCCGGATGCGGTCGAGCTCGTCCGGCCCGATCGCCCACGCGCCGCCGCGCACCATCGGCACCCCAGCATCCACCAGCGCGCGCAGGATCTCCTCCACCAGGAACGGATTGCCCCCGCTCTCGCCGGCCAGCCGGCGCACGAATGCCTGCGGCGCCGCCGGCGCGCCCAGCATCGACTCCAGGATTGACCCGATCTCGGTCTCGTTCAGCGGTCCCAGGGTGACGTCGGTCACCAGCCCTTCGTCGCGCAGCGCGGCGAGCAGGCGCTCGACCTCGGGCGGCGCCGCATGGTCGGAGTTGCGGTTCGCGCCGAGCAGCAGGCGCGACGGTCCGGGCAGGAGGGCGGTCCCGGGGCGCGGGCGATTGCGCGCGCGGCCGACGAAGTCGAGATAGCGGACGAGAAAGTGGAGGAGCTCGATGGAGGCGGCGTCGGCCCAATGGAGACCGTCAAGCCAGACCACGAGCGGGACGCGCCGGGAGAGCGCGGCGAGGTATTCGGCGAAGCGCCCGAAGATGCGCAGCCGTTCGCGCTCGGGGTCGAGCGGAGGCGAGGGGGTGATGCCGAGGCGCGCGGCGCAGTCGGGGACCAGCTTGACCAGGTCGGGTCCGCAGGCGGCGAGTTCCTCGTCGTCGGGCGCGGAAAGCGGGAGGAGGGCGCGCAGCAGCTCGGCGCAGGGAGCGAAGAGGGCGCGGGCGCCGGGGTGAAAGGTCCCCTGCGCCCAGCGGATGCCGGCGAGCTGGGCTTCGTACTTGAGCTCGCGGGCGAGGCGCGATTTCCCGCTCCCGCGTTCACCGGAGACGAGCAGGAGGGGGGGCACGGAGTCGGGCGGTCGGGCGGCGGCGGAGTCGAGCGCCGCGCGGGCGGCTTCGGCGGGTCGGCAGCGGGCGCGCAGGGCCTCGCGGGCGGCGGCCAGGGCCTTGGAGCGGCCGACGAAGCGGCTGGAGGCGATGTAGCCGGCGCGGGTCTCACGGGTTTCCAGCTCGAAGCGCTCGTCGAGCGCATCGCTGATGGCCTCGATCACGCGGTTGGCGGTCGGGAACCGGTCGGCCGGGTCCTTCGAGAGCAGGCGCAGGAGCACGCCGTCGAGCGCGCGCGGGAAGCCCGGCACGAGGGTGGAGGGGGGCTCGACCTTCGTTTCCATGTGCTGCCAGAGCATCTCCACGCCGGAGACCGCCTTGAAGGGCAGTTTTCCGGTGAATGCCTGATACAGCGAAACCCCGAGCGAGTAGAGATCGGCGCGGCGGTCCACGGGTTCGCCGCGGGCGATTTCCGGGGCCATGTAGGCCAGCGTCCCGATCAGCGGAGCGCCGGATTCGTCGCGCGCCTCGGCCGCCGTGCCCAGGTCGAGCAGCTTGACGATGCGGCGTCCGGGCGCGGCCGGGGTCGCGGCGGCGGGGGCCGCGGCGGGCGCGGAGGGCACGGCGTCGGCGACCAGGATGTTCGACGGCTTGACGTCGTAGTGCACCAGCGAGCGCGAGTGGATGTACTCGAGCACGCGGCAGAGCTGGACCGCCAGTTCGCAGATTTCGTGCACCGGCCGCCCCGCCGTGGCCGCCAGGAAGCCCTTGCCGCGCACGAGTTCGCAGGTGAAAAACCGGGAGCCGCCGTCGTCGAGAACCCCGAA
Organism: Planctomycetota bacterium; assembly: GCA_016220045.1. Taxonomy (GTDB): domain Bacteria; phylum Planctomycetota; class MHYJ01; order WSZJ01; family JACPWG01; genus JACRIP01. The sequence goes on along the minus strand of JACRIP010000494.1, from coordinate 4,267 downwards.
ATCGTAGACTTCGGGCAGGTTGGGGTGACGCAGTCGGGTCATGAGCCCGAACTCGTGGCGGAAGTGTTCGACGAGGTCGGGATTCTGGGCGTCGGCGACGAGGACTTTGAGGGCGATTTCGCGGTCCTGTTCGGCGGTGTCGGCGACGCGGTAGACCACGCCGGCCCCGCCGGAGCCGAGCTCGGCGAGGATGCGGTAGCGGTTGTTGGCCAGGCTGCCGATCATGCAGGGGGCCCTCTCGGCCGCGGGGGGTGCGGGGTGCGCGTTGCGGGGGCGAAGCAGGGCGGGGCGGGTCGGGGCCGCGGACGCGCCGAAGATAGCAGAGGCGACAGGGCGTGTAAAGGGCTGCGCTCGATTATCGGGAGTTGACGCGTTCCCACCCGCTTGCTATCATCCGTCCGTGCGCGAACCTTCTTCCTCGGGGGAGGGAAACTCGATGAGCAGTCGAACGACCTTCCGCATTCTGCTCGTGGAAGACAACGTCAACTATCACATCCTCACGCGGCGGGCGCTGGAAGCCGAGCACATCCCCTGCGAGATCGAAACCGCGGTCAGCGGCGACGATTGCCTGGAGCGCCTGACCCACTGCAGTTATGACCTGATCCTGCTCGACTACTCCCTGCCGGGCATGGACGGGCTGCGGCTGCTCAAGGAACTGCGCGCCCGCAACTACCTCCTGCCGGTCGTGATGGTGACCGGCATGGGGAACGAGGAAATCGCGGTCCAGGCGATGAAGCTCGGCGCCTACGACTACCTCGTCAAGTCCGACAAGCTCGTCTACACGGTTCCGCTCATCGTGCGCAAGGTCATGGAGCGGGTCAAGCTCGAGAATTCGCTGCGCGAGACGGCTCAGGCGAAGTCCCGACTGGAGGAGCTGGACCGGCTGAAGAGCGAGTTCATCTCGAACGTGTCGCACGAGCTGCGCACGCCGCTGGTCTCGATCAGCGGCTACGCGGAACTCCTGATCGAGGAGAAGATGGGCCCGATCACGGACAAGCAGCGGCGCGCGCTCGAGATCTCGATGCGGAACATCCGCCGGCTCAAGGGGATCATCGACAGCCTGATCCTGTACGCCGGGCTGGAAGCCAAGCGGCGCCCGCTCGCCCGCATGCCCTTCGCCCTGCAGCACGCGATCACGGAGGCCGTCGAGTCCTTCCGGCCGGATTGCCAGAAGAAGGACATCCTGCTTTCGACCGAACTGCCGGCGGCGCCGCTCATGGTGTTCGCGGACGAGTCGCTCTTCGATCAGGTGCTGGCCAACCTGCTCGGCAACGCGCTCAAGTTCACCGAGATCGGCGGGCGGATCATCGTGCGCGCCGAGCGCGCGGAGGGGAACTGCGCCGCGATCCACGTCGTGGATACCGGGTGCGGCATCCCGCGGCACATGCAGCACCACGTGTTCGAGCGTTTCTGGCAGGCGGACGGGAGCATGACGCGCAAATTCGGCGGCATCGGCCTGGGCCTGGCGATCGTCAAGGAGATCCTGGACGCGCATCAGTGCCCGATTTCGGTCGCGAGCGAAGAGGGGAAGGGCACGACCTTCACCTTCACGCTGCCGCTCGCGGGCGCGGCCGAGCCGGGCGGCAAGAGCGCCGGCACGGGCGTGCGCGCGGGAGAGTCCGCGGCGGTCCGTCCCACGGTGGGTCGCATCCTGGTGGTGGACGACGAGACCGACATCCGGGATTTCCTGCAGGCGTTGCTCGGTTCGGCGGGCTACCAGGTCCTGCTGGCGCCGGGCGGCGCCGAGGCCCTGACGATGCTCGAGAGCGAAGCCATCGACCTCGTCCTGCTCGACATCGCGATGCAGGGGATGGACGGCATCACGATCCTGCAGGAGATTCGGGGCCGCGAGCGCGTGCGTACCTTGCCCGTGTGGATGCTGAGCGCACGCGTCGAGTCGGGCGTGCGCGAGCGCGCCGAGCAGCACGGCGCCTCGGGCTTCGTCTCCAAGCCCTTCGTGCCCGACGATCTGCTCTCCAGTCTCTCCCGCTTCTTCGCCCAGAAGGCCGGCGCGACGTAGTCCGCCGGGCCCGGTTCGCATCGGGCTGACCGACCCCGCCGGCGGGCGCCCTGCACGCCACCGCCCTCCTCCTGCTCGCCGTGGCGCCGAAACCGTGCCCGGCCGGACGGCGGACGGCGCCCGGCCCCTCCCCCGCGCCTCCACAGGAGACCCGGACTTGTCGGTAACCGGGAATACCCCGTATCTGGGCCTGTTCGAGCTGATGCAGCTCCTGGAACTGCACCGGCGCGACCTCTGCGTCTTCCTGCGCACGCGCGACACCGGCGGGTATCTGCACTTCCAGGAGGGGGCGCTCACCGATTCGCGGCTGGGCATCGCGGTCGGCGAGGAGGCGTTCCTGCGCCTCGCCGGCTGGGTGGAAAGCGAGTGCGTCATCGAACCCGCGGGGCCGCCGCGCGAGCGCACCGTCACGCGGGCGACCGCCGACCTGCTCTTCCTGGCGATGCGCGCCGCGCCCGCCTGCCGGCCCGCCACCGCGCCCGCCTGGAGCGTGCGCGGCGACATTCCCACCCTCTCCCTGGTCGAGCTGGTCCAGCTCTTCGAGATGAACGGCCGGCCGTGCCGCATCGACGTGCAGGCCGGAGCCGAGGGGAAAGGGGCGCTGCACATGGAAGGGGGCCGGCTGCTCCATGCCGGCGCGGACGCCGCGGCGGAGGATGCCCTCTACGATCTGCTGGCGCTCGACGAGGGTTCGTATCAGGTGACGGCCGGAGCGACCGCTCCGATCGGCGCGCAGGAGCTGCCCGCCTCCTCGATCATCCTGGAGGCGATGCGGCGGGCCGACGAGCGCCGGCTGGCGGCGGCGGCGCGCGAGGTCGAGCGGCAGGCCCGCGTCGTCGCCCTGCTCGCGGACCTCGATGCCGGCAAGCTCTCCGTCGAGACGCGTACGGCGATCGCCCGGCGCTACCTCCCGGGCGGCGAGACCACGGCCGTGCCCGTGCTCCTGCGCCTCGCCGCCGACCCCTCCGTCGAAGTGCGCGCGGCCGCCCTCTCCACCCTGCGCGAGCTGCCGCAGGACGTGCTGCTCGGACTCGTCGCCGACCCCGCGGTCACGCTCGACGTGCTGGCCGCCCTGCTCAGGGCCTTCCCCGATGATCCGGAGCTGCAGGAGGGCGCGCTCGAGCACCCCGCCCTTACCGAGCGCCTCGCGGCCGAGATCGCCGCCCGCGCCGATGCACAGACCGCCGCGGCCGTAGCCGCCTCGCGCTTCGCCGCCGACCCCACGGTCCGCGCCGCGCTCGACGCCAACCCGCACGCGCGCGAACCGCGCCCGGAGGACGGTCACCCCGGCGGGCGGGGCGGCCGCCGCGCCCGCCGGCGCGCGCTGAGCAGCCTGCCGCTGCCCGATCGCCTCTACCTCGCCCTCACCGGCACGCCGAAGCAGCAGCTTTCCCTCGCCGCCAGCCCCTTCGCGCAGATCGCGACCGCCGTGATCGGGAGCCCGCGCATGAACGAGGGGCTGATCGAGACCATCGCCGGCATGCCGACGGCGAACTCCGATGCGCTACGCGACATTTCGCGCACCCGCCGCTGGTCGAACCAACGCGCGATCGCGCGCAACCTGGCCTTCAACCCGAAGACCCCGATCGGCTGTGCCGTCGACCTGCTCGCCCGCCTCGGGGAGAACGACTTGAAGAGCCTGGCCCGCAACCTGGGCGTGACGGACCAGGTGCGGCAGGCGGCGAACCGCCGGTTGCAGATGCTGGAGACCCGGCGCGGCGGGGCGGGTTAGGCGGGGCGCATGTCCGTACGTGCACCTGGCCGCATCCTCGTTCTCCTGACCGGGCCGGAGGGGCGCGTCTTGACGCGCCCCTACGTGGAACAGCGTATGCCGGGTCCGCTCGCCCCGAGGCACCTTGCCCGCCGACGTGCGCCCACGGCCCGGCACGCCGCGCCGGAGGCGAGGATGGCGATCCACCGACTGCCTGCGAACCCCGCGTCCCGCGGATCCTGCCGCTCGCGAATGCGAACCGGTTTGGGCCGAACCGCACCTCGCGCACGGCCTGCCGGAGGCCGCGGCGGCTTCATCCCGGCGGTGGCCTGCGCCGTAGGGGCGCGTCTCGACGCGCCCCTACGCGAACTGCGCAGATACGGACATGCACACGGTTAGGCGGAAGGTGTTGCAACCGCCCCGTCGGCGCGATAGTCTATCCGCCAGGGAGGCAAACCATGGCGAAGCGCATTCTGGTGGTGGACGACGAGCCGGATACCGTTTCCCTACTGCGCGAGATCCTCGAGGGCGCCGGG
>JACRIP010000496.1 GCA_016220045.1 Planctomycetota bacterium | reverse complement strand
TGCCCTGGTAGCCCGGATCGACCTTCGCGATCGCGTCGTAGTCCGCGATCGCCGCCGCGCGCCGCGAGCTGGCCGCCCTGCTCGACCTCGAACCCGCGCGCGACTACTACTGGGCGGCGCGCGCCCGCCTCGCCCTGCTGGAGAAGGACTTCGAGGGCGCCCTGCGCGCCTGCGACGAGGCGGTGAAGACCGCCGACGCGATCGAGGATGTCCACCTGATCCGGGGGATCGTGCTCTCCGAGGAGGGCTTTGCCGGGCGCGACTACGCGCGCGCGGCCGCGGCGTACACGCGCGGGCTGGAGCTGAATCCGCGCAATTTCGCGTTCTGGTTCAATCGGGCGATCGTGCGGCGCAAGGCCGGCGACCCGGCGGGCGCGCGAGCGGACTACGGTGCCTGCCTGAATGTCGCGCCGGGCTTCCTGCCCGCGCTCTTCAATCGGGCGGGGGTGCTGTGCGATCTGGAGGAGTACGCGGCGGCGATCGCGGACTACGACGCGATCGCGAAGGTCGATCCGGGCTACCAGGGCACGCTCTACTGCCGGGGGCTGGCGAAGAAGCTGGCGGGCGACCTGGAGGGGGCGCTGGCGGACTACACGGCGCATCTGGCGCGGGCGCCGGGGGACGTCGACGGGTGGAACAACCGGGGGGTGGCGTGGCTGGCGCAAGGGGATGCGGCGAAGTCGCTGGCGGATCTGGACCGGGCGGTGGCATTGGCGCCGGAGGGGCGCGATCCGCACTACAACCGGGGGCTGGCGCTCAGCGTGCTCTTCCGGGTGGTGGACGCGGAAAAGGAGTTTGATACGGTGATTGCCCGATATCCGAAGGATGCGCCGGCGTGGGAGCAGCGGTGGCGGATGCGGCTGGCGCAGTTGCGGTTTCCGGAGGGGACGGCGGACGTGAAGCAGGCGATCGCGCTATATCCGGCGGGGGATGCGAACGCGGCGGAATGCCGGGCGCTGTTGGCGAAGTTCGAGGGAATGATGAAGTCGCTGGGCGGGGGGGAGGGGGAGGGGGAGAGGGAGAGGGAAGGCGGGGAGTTAGGGGGGGAGTAGGGAGGGCGAGGGGGGCGAGGGGTCAGGGGTCAGGGCGGGAGTCAGGGGCGGTAGGGGAGGCTGGTCGGCCCTTCGGCGCAGGCTGGAGGGCGTGGCAGGGGTTTTTCTGCAACGTCGGAGGATGAATCGGCTGTAGGGGCGGGCCTTGTGCCCGCCCTCTGGTGGAATGGCCAATTCGTATCGGCAGTGGCCGGCGGCGCAAGGGCACCCACAAGGGGCACCCCTACAACAATTGGGCATGGTTTAGCGGGGCCGCCGCTCGGGTAACAAATCCGCCCACTTGCGTCAGGGAAACTCCGGTGCGGAAGGTGCTCGCGTTCGCAGATGCGAGAGCTTCACGAGTGCGGCGGCGTACTCGCCCTCATCCTCGAAGTGCCGCTTGAAGAATCGCTTGCCGTCGAAGCCGGTAAGCAGGCTTTGCGAGGCGACGGCCAGGACGAATTCCTCTCGCCAGCGGGGCTTGAGCTCCTCGAAGGAGCCCGCCAGAAAGCCCGTCAGAGAGTCGAGGAACTCATGTAGGCGTTCGCGCGGGAAGTCCGGCTGGGGGGGGTAGTAGATCGACTCGCGGAGCCGGGGGTCGTCGGGGGCGACGATTTTCTCGAGCTGAAGTTCCAGACCGCCGCGATAGTCGCCGATGCGGAGCAGGTAGGCCGGTTCGTCTGTGGGGCCGGGCAGGGAGAGGGCGAAGGGGAAGTCGAAGCTGCACTTGTAGTCGTCATAGTATTCCGCGCTGGGCCCGAAGCGGTCCTTCAGTACCGCGTAGACCTCCGCGATCCGGAAGGTGATGGGCGAGAAAAGGTCGAGGGGGAGGCTGGGCCCGATCCCGATCGAGCGCCGTTGATAGGCCCGGTAGTCCTGGTCGGTTAGTCGCCGGAGCCGGAAGTCGCCTTGCGCCGCGACGCGAAGCGTAAGCACACGTCCCCTGCGCGCGGCCAACCTGCGGAGCAGCTCGGCAATGCACTGATCGCGGTCGGCAAGGCCCAGTTCTTCCATGGCCTCCTCCACGAAGGGGAGGAGGGAGTCCGGAAGTTTCACATCCAGGGACATGCGGTCCTCCTGCTCGCGTCGGCGTGCCGACGCCGGCCCCGTTTGCCGCCCCCATTCTCACCGCCCCGCTACTCCCCGAGTCCCATCTCTTCCAGTCGCGCCGCCGTCAGGATGCGATCCAGCAGCGCCTCCAGTTTGGCTTCGTCCCGGAGCGTCGCGACGCGTTCCGCGAGCCCCGGCGGCAGGGGCCCGAATTTGCGGCCAAGCTGCCGCACGAGCGTCTCTGCCATCACCTCCGGGCGGGCCTCCGCGCGTCCTTCCGCCCGGAATGCCTGCGCTGCCGTCATTCCCATGGTTCGTACCTCCGCACGTCGTTCGGCGTCTTCCACGCTGCTCGCGATTTCCTCGACCAGTATACCAAGCTCCGCCCTTTCCCGGTAGTGCGTCGTGATGCGCAAGAGCGAAAGCATCAGGCGCCGCCACCGCGGCTCGTGCTGCCCGCGGAGACCCTCCATGCCCCGCGCCACCCGCGGCAGCAACGCGTGAAACTCCTCCCCCCGCGCGTGCCGGCGTTGGAGCACCAGGAGCACCGAGCCGAAATACGGGTCGGCGGCGCGCTCCAGGGCGGATTCCTCGACCTCGGCCAGGTTGACGAAGAGGACGTCGTGCTGGGGGACGAAGCCCAGCAGCTTCGCAGGAGCGCGCACCAGCTCGCGCAGCGTCCTCACGCCGTTCCAGGGGCGCTCTCCGGTGTAGAACACGAGGGAGACGATCGTGGGCAGGCAAACCTCCGCCGGTCCCACGCCGGCCTGCTCCTGCTCCGCCCGCTCCGACTCCCAGAGCAAACCCATCGCCAGCAGCAGCCGCAACGCGACCAGCGGCTTTTTTTGCGACTCGTTCTCCGCCAGCAGGTACACGAGGACCTTGTCCGCGCCCCGGCCCGGCGCCCCCTCCGCGCCCTCCGCCCCGGCACCGAGGTAGGGGAGGGACACGACCACGTCGTGCGTCTTCTCCAGCAGGTGCTGGGTGAGAAAGTTCCGCCTCTCCACGTGCATCCGGGAGAAATCCAGTTGGGCCGCCAACGCCGGCTGGGCGAGGTAGCGTCCGCCCTCTCGACTTTGGCCTTGCCTCGGACGGAGGGAACGGCATAGAATCCCCGTCATGCAAGTGTCTCCAGGAAGGAGGGCGCGATGCCCAGTGACCCGGAACTCGGGAGGACCGCCGCGGCGAGCCGTGTGCTGGAGCAGGTGTCGTTTGAGCTTGGCCGTGGTGTGCGACTGGAACTTGTCCTGCTTCCGGCAGGGTCGTTTCTGATGGGCTCCGAGAGGGGCAATAAAAACGAGCGACCGCCTCACCGGGTCACCCTCACACGGCCTTTCTACCTTGGGAAGCATCCGGTGACCCAAGAACAGTGGCAGGCGGTGATGGGGAAGAACCCGAGTCATTTCAGGGGCCCGAGGCGGCCGGTCGAAAGCGTTTCGTGGGCGGACTGCCAGGAGTTCCTGGCGAAGCTCAGTACCGTCGCCAGAACGACGACCCCTCCGAAGGCGCGAAAGGAGGCTGCGGGTCGCTTGTCGCTGGCGGATGTCGGCGCAGAGCAGGGGGCATTGAGCTTGTCGCGAGACGAGGGGGCGTTGAGCCTGGCGCCTGAGGACGGCGTCCGCTCGCTCGTGGGCGAGGATCCCGCGCGCGATCCGGAGGCGGCGAGAGGGTTGGCCAAGCAGCCCCGGCCGATCCCCGCAGCCGGTGAGGCGAAGCCACCCCTGGGCCGGGTTGGGTTCCGGCTGCCCACGGAGGCGGAATGGGAGTATGCGTGCCGCGCCGACAGCAGCGCCGAATACTGCTTCGGAAACGACCCGGCGCAACTCGCCGAGTACGCGTGGTACGCTGGCAATGCCGGCGGCACGACGCATCCGGTGGGGGAGAAGAAGGCGAATGCCTGGCGATTGCATGACATGCACGGGAACGTCTGGGAATGGTGCTCCGACTGGCATGGCGACGCCTTCTATGCGACGTGCGCAGGGGGCGTCGAGGACCCCACCGGGCCTGCACAGGGTTCGTCCCGGGTGTTGCGCGGGGGCTCCTGGAGCAACGTCGTCCTCGGCTTCGGCGGGAGCCTGCGCGCGGCCTACCGCGACAGGGACGCCCCCGACTTCCGGAGCAACTTCTGCGGCGTTCGCGTCGCGAGGAGTCGCTAGTTCTGGCTTCTGCTTTCTGCGTTCTGGTTTCTGAGTCCGGGTTTCTGTCTGCGGGGCGACGCGGGCGGCGGTTCCCGGAGGGCACCGCGGACGTGAAGCAGGCGGTTGGGCTGGCTCCGGCGGGGCATGCGGACGAGGCGGCGTTCCGGGCGCTTGGCGAAGCTCGCGGGGAGGATGAAGTCGCTGGGTGGGGAGGGGGCGAGGGCGGGGAGTTGGAGGGGGAGCGCGCGGGCGCGGCGGAGGCAGGAGCGGGGGGCAGGGGCAAGAGCGGGAGCTTTTCGGCCCTCCGGCGCAGGCCGGAAGGCCTGCGCCACAAGGCCGTGGGAGCGCGTACGAGAAAATCAGGTCAGCGGCGCGCCGCGCGCTACTTCCGCCGCGCGCCGCGGACGATCCGTCGCGCCCACGCCGCCTTGCGTGTCGGCAGCGGCGGCGCCGGCGGCTTGGTGTAGTCGATGTCCTCCGCGTACTTCCCCCGCGTGTAGCAGCGGTCCAGCAGCGATTGCAGGTCGGCCACCGCGTCCGGGTCCTCGGCGTCCAGCGGGATCGCGATCCGCGGCAGCCGGTCCTCCAGTCGGATCGGGTAAAACTCGTAGCCATTACGATCCGCGGCGCGACTCACGGAAACGGCGTAGTCGAATTCCGGCGCCGTCTCGACCGCATCCCACGGCACCGCGAGCGTCCAGGCGCCGGCTCGCAGCAGATCGATCTCGACCAGATTCACCTTGGAGGCCAGGATCTCGCGCTGTTTCTGGAGATACAACTCGCGGCCGTCGCCGCGCGCCGACTTGTTCGAAGGGGAGAGGATCTCGATCGCGGTCACCAGGCGCTTGCCCCGGGAGGCGCGGATTTCGATGCGCCACTCGGGAATCGTGAAGGCGGGGGTCTGCACCCAGAGCGGAGTCTCGTGTTCGGCGATCGCCGTATGTCCGCCGTT
>JACRIP010000479.1 GCA_016220045.1 Planctomycetota bacterium | reverse complement strand
CGGACAAGTGCCTGTGGGGCACGGACTGGCCGGCGCCGATGGTGCCGTCGATGAAGGGCAACCTGGACAAGTTCCTGGCGCTGCCGCTGTCCGCGGCGGCGCAGGGGAAGATCCTGCGCGAGAACGCGCGGAAGCTGGGGTTCTAGGGGTTCTACGGGTTTGGAGGTTTCGAGGTTTGGGGCCGTTGGGGGCAGCCCGTCCCCGACCACTCAAGCGACTTTTTCGTACGTGGAGGTGCCGCATGAAGAAGAAAGTCCTGATGGGCGTAGGGGGCGTGCTGGCGCTGGCGATCGCCGCGCTCGCGTATCCCCATATTCGGTACGCGGGGCACAAGTGCCCTCTCCCCTGGGTGGGCTACACGGAAGGCCTGGCGCAGGCGAAGAGCGCGGGCAAGCCGATCCTGCTGAAGATCGGCGCCACGTACTGAGGGGCCTGCGTGATGCTGGAGGCCGAAGCGCTCTCCAGCCCCCAGGTCGTTGACCTGGCCAAGGGTTTCGTGTGCATCAAGGTCGAGACCGACAAGGACCCGGCGGCGGCGGCGGAATTGAAGGCGAGCAGCCTGCCGGACCTGCGCATCCTGTCGGCGCAGGGCGCAGAGCTGTGGCGCTCGGGGTACACGTCGGCTGAGGTGGTCGCCGGACAGATGAAATTGGTCCTGGCGAAACAGTGAGGTACGCATGGCCGTCCAGACGATAGCGGTCCTCGGCGCCGGCACCATGGGCAACGGCATCGCCCAGGTCGCCGCCGCCGGGGGGTACGCGGTGCTGCTCTACGACGTCGCCGACGGGCCGCTGGCACGGGGCATCGGCACGATCGAGGCGAACCTCAAGAAGGGCGTGGAGAAGGGAAAGGTCGCCGAGGCGGACGCCCGCGCGACCCTCGGCCGCCTCACCCCGACCACCGACCTCGAACGCGCGGGCCGCGAGGCCGACTTCGTGATCGAGGCGGTGCCGGAGAAGCTCGACCTCAAGCTCGACCTCTTCGGCCGCCTCGACCGCGTCGCGCCGGAGCACGCGATCTTCGCCTCCAACACCTCCGCCCTCTCGATCACGGAGATGGCGGCGGCCACGCGGCGCGCGCGGCGCTTCATCGGCATGCACTTCTTCAATCCGGTGCACCTGATGAAGCTGATCGAGATCATCCGCGGCCTGGAGACCGCGGACGACACGGTGAAGACGACGGTCGAGGTCTCCCAGCGCATGGGCAAGGAGACCGTCGAGGTCCGGGAGTCCCCCGGGTTCGTGACCAGCCGGATCAACGCCTTGATCGGCAACGAGGCCTTCCGCATGCTCCAGGAGGGCGTCGCGAGCGCCCGGGACATCGACAAGGCGCTCAAGCTCGGCCTCAACCACCCGATGGGTCCGTTCGAGATGGTGGACCTGGTCGGCCTGGACACGCGCCTGTCGATTCTCCGGTATTTACACCAGACGCTCGGCGAGGCCTACCGGCCGAACATCCTGATCGAACAGTACGTGAAGGCCGGGCGGCTGGGGAAGAAGGCCGGGCGCGGCGTGTATGAGTATCCGGCAGGTCCATGATTGGGCGCGGCGAGGTTTGGAAGTTTAGGGGTTTGGCGGTTTGGCTGCCTAGTGTCCTGTCAGCATCGATTCTTCCGGTCGGCGTTGGGGCGCCTCGTGAGGCGCCCCGAGGGGCCACGAATTGAACGACCCCAAGCAACGACGTTGACAGGACACTAGGGCGGCGCGCACTCGCCTCGACGTTGCGCACCCCGGGTGATCCCGCTGCCCGGCCCCTGGGCCCTATTCCCTGACCCCTGACCCCTCGTCCCGCGAGGAGCGCATGAGCTACGACAATCTGAAGGTCGAGACGCAGGGCGGCGTCGGCATCGTGACGGTGAACCGGCCGGAGGCGCGCAACGCGCTCGACCGCAAGACGGTGAACGAGCTGCATGCCGCGCTGGCGCAGCTCGCGGACGATGCGCGCGTCGGCGTCGTGCTGTTCACCGGGGCGGGCGACAAGGTCTTCGTCGCCGGCGCGGACATCAAGGAACTGCGCGGCCGGACCAAGGCCGATGCGCTCGCGCGCATCAACACCGGGCTGTTCGCGGCGATCGACAACTACGAGAAGATCACCATCGCGGCGGTCAACGGCTTCGCGCTCGGCGGGGGGTTCGAGCTCGCGCTGGCGTGCGACCTGCGCATCGCCTCGACCGCGGCGCGCTTCGGGTTCCCGGAGACCGGCCTCGGGATCATCCCCGGGGCCGGCGGCACGCAGCGCCTGCCGCGCCTCGTCGGGCTCGGCCGCGCCAAGGAGATCGTGCTCCTGGGCGAGGTCTTCGACGCCGCGCGCGCCGAAGCCCTCGGCATCGTCAGCAAGGCGGTCGAGCCCGACGCGCTCATGCCCGCCGCGCTCGCCATGGCGCGCAAAGTCCTGGAGCGCGCCCCCCTCGCCTCCCGCCTCGCCAAGATCACCCTCAACGCCTCCGCCCGTTCCTCCCTGGATACGGGACTCACCCTGGAGATGCTCGCGCAGGCGGTGACCTTCGAGTCCTCCGACAAGGTCGAGGGCATGACCGCCTTCATCGAGAAGCGCAAGCCGAAGTTCACCGGCGCATGAGCACGGCGGGCGCGCCCGCGTTTGCCGCGGTGCTCTTCGACCTGGACGGCACGCTCATCGACTCGCGCGCGGACATCGCGGCGGCGGTCAATCACACCCTGGTGGCGCTGGGACGGGCGGAACTGCCGCTCGAACGCGTGCAGAGCTACATCGGCGACGGCGTCCGCGTCCTGATGGAGCGGGCGTTCGCGGACGCCGACGCCGCGCTGATCGACCGGGCGATTGCCGTATGGCGGCCCTGGTACCTGGAGCACTGCCTCGACGGCACGCGGCTCTACCCTGGGGTTCGCGAGTTGCTGGATGCGCTGACCGGGCTGCCGCTCGGCGTGGTCAGCAACAAGCCCGCGGCGCCGTCGGAGCGCATTCTGGCGGGGCTGGGCGTGCGCGACCGGTTCGGCGCGGTGCTCGGCGGGGACAGCGCGCCGACGCGCAAGCCCGACCCGGGCCCGCTCCTCCTGGCGGCGGAGCAACTGGGGTGCGGGGCGCGGCGCGGCGCGGTGCTGATGGTCGGCGACAGCCGAAACGACGTGGAGGCGGCGCGGCGGGCGGGATTTGCGAGCTGCGGCGTGCTCTGGGGGATCGGCAGCGCGGCCGAAGTGCGGGCGGCGCGACCGGATTACATCGCGGCCACGGCGGGCGAGGTGGCGGCCCTGGTGCTGGGGCGAAAGCCGTAGGTCTGCGGAGAAGCGCCCGGCAGCCCGGGCCGCGGCGCCCGCCCGACGCGAGTCGCGTCCAGGAGTCAGGGCGTGGACACGCCGCCGGAGGGGGACGGGGGCGCCGTCGATCCCGGAGGTGAGGCGGGGAGTGCGGGGGGCGCCGCGGGCGCCGCGGGAGCCGCCGGGGCGGCCGAGGTCGGCGCGGCGGCCCCGGCCGGGGGCTCGTCGAGCCAGCGGAAGTTGCGCGCGGACGGCGCGGCCCGGCGCACGGCCGCATCGGCATCCGGACGCAACGCGGCGATCACGCGTACGACCCGCGCCGCCTGCCAGCGCTGCAGCCCGTGCCAGATCAGTCCGCCCAGGATCGACGCCGCCACCCCGCCGGCCGCCGCCAATCCGATCGGGTAAAGAACGTAGGCAAACGCCTGCCAGGGCAGCGCCCCGCCGTGGCGCAGGGCAAGCCACAGACCGAGGACCGCACCCAGGGGAGTGAGGATCCAGAAGGCGACGTTGAAGGCGGTCTTGTTGCGGTAGGGAAAGGCCTCGGCGAAGATCCGCAAGCGCCACAGGGAGGGGTCGTGCGCGCGGTAGAGCTCCACGGATGCCAGGATGCCGGGTTCCGCGGCGCTCCAGAAGTCCGCCGAGTAGTGCGAGGGCAACAGCTCGGGCCCGTCCGGCCGCCAGCGTTCGCGCGGGATGCCCGCCGCGATCCGTCGCATTACGCCGTCCCCCAGCCGCTCTCCCTTGGTTTCCTTCTCGGCGTCCATGCGGAATTCGAGCAGCCGCTGGTCGTACATGGGGGCGGAGACTCCACGGATTCGCTGCGCGAGCCAGGAAGCGCGGGTGCGGAAGGTATACGATCGCTCCGCGCGCGTCAAGGAGAAGGAGAGGGGCCGGCAGCCCGTGCGCCGGCGAGAGCGGTGCGCTGCGTTCCGTTCACGCGCCGGGCACGGGCGGGTCGCGGGGCACGGCGTCGCGCGGCGGTTCCGGCGGGCGGATGACTTCGGCCTCCAGGATCGTGTGCGGGGTCGGCGTCGCGCGCGGCGTCGCCCGGCCGCTGGGGCTTCCGCCCGGGCCGAAGGTGACCACGTGGATGCGCTGCGCGGCCCACGCGCGCAGGAATACGCGGAAGACCTGACGCACGGGCGGGACGAGCAAGGCGAGCCCGAGCGCGTCGGTGAGCACGCCGGGGGTGATCAACAGGACGGCGCCGAGCAGAATGAGGATGCCGTCGAGGAGGGACTCCGCGGGCATGCGGCCGGCGGTGAGATCGGCCTGAACCGCGTGGAGGGCGCGCAGCCCCTGTCGGCGGGCCATCCAGGCGCCGAGCGCGCCGGTGCCGAAGACCAGGGCCAGCGTAGGCAGGACGCCGAGCCGGCCCCCGATCTGGATCAGGAGCGACAACTCGACGATCGGGACCAGGGTGAAGAGGGCGAAGAGCCAGAAGAACATGGCCGCAGGATACCGGGTGCGCCGCCCGCGGGTCAATCCGAAATCTGCGGGCGGGTGCAGGTCCGCAGTTGTCGGCCTCGTCGCACCCGCCTGGGCGGGCGCGGGATGACGGAACACGAAGGGCCGCGAATGCGGGAAGCACGAAGGGCCACCAAGGGGGGCCGGGACGGACGCCCGGCCCGAGTCCTACATCGGCGCCCCACACAGGGCACAGGTCGCCACCCGATAGGACTGGGAGCCGCGGCAGTGATGGCAGTGCTTCGGGACGAAATAGAGAATGGCGAGTCCCACGCAGCTCAGGATCCCGAGCGCTCCCCACAGCGGACTGCGCCCGCGCATGCGTGCGTAGAACCCGAACCCGACGATCAACAGGGCCACGCCGACGAGGCTGAGGATTCCACTGGTCGCCGCGGTCTGCACGTCGTGCGTGCGGCGGGCCTGCGAGGTCTCGGTGCGCGCGGCGAACTGGAGCCCCAGTCCGGGCAGGGCGAAAGCGAAACTGAGCGCGTTGTTGTTGCGGATCTTGCGGCGGATGCGTTCGGCCTCTTCGGGCTCGATTCCGCTGACCGCGGCCACGCCGCTCTGGAGGTTCTTGACCAGCTCCGGCTTGCACCGGGCGCACACCACCCGGTCGCGGATCTTCACCACCTGGTCGGCGGGAACGCTCGCGCCGCACATCTCGCAGGCGACCGCGCGCCCGTCCCCGCCGCCGGCCCCGGCGCCGACCGGCGGACTGGCTACGGTGACCGCCTGGCCACACGCCTGGCACCAGACCGGGATGCCCGCCTCCCCTTCCACTTCGGCTCCGCAGGCGCAGCGGGTCTTGATCATCTCCAGCCTCCTTCGCCAAGAGTCCCGAGACCGCCGACGATTCTACCGGGGGCGCCGCATCGCGGCGAGAGATTCCGGGTGGGCATCCGCGGCCGGCGCCGGGCCTGCGGTCATTCGCGTATCCGGTACAGGCGCAGGCCGGGCCGCTCCGCGCTCCGCCCGCCGCCGCCCGCGCCGACTCGCGGCTACGGACGACAGACGATACAGGGCACCTCGGCCGTGCCGGCGCATTGGGGACAGGGCTGCGTGATCCGGGAGGTGCCGTAGCACGCCGCACAGGTCGACTCCGCGTTCTTGCAGTCCGGGCACGGCTTGAAGCCGACGCCGTCGCAGCCCCTGCAGATAAGGGACGCGTAGGCCGTGCGCGTCGAACTCATGATGTCGGTCTTGCCGTCTCCCCTGCAGCCGAGACAGACCACGCGCCACTTGCCGCGGCAGGTCTTGCAGGGGATACTCCCCCGCAGGCACGTCGGGCAGGAGACCGTGACGCTCCGGCTCCCGGCACAGCGCGGACAGGTAACCGCACGGCGCCCGCTGCACACGGCGCACAAGGCGACGGGCACCGGCGCACCCTCCAGGCGGAACCCCATGCCCTGGCACGCCGAGCAGGTGTCCGTGATCTTCCGCGTGCCGTCGCACACCGGGTCCTGCGCGCGGCGCGTGCCCTTGCACCACGGGCAGGTGATCCGCCCGGTGACATTGCAGACCAGACACCGCCGCGTCATCGACCCGGTGCCCCCGCGTCGCAGGATCCCCGTCCCGACACAGTTGGAGCAGACCGGGAAGCCGGGGTCCGGACACACCGGACAGGCGATCCCGCCCGCCTCGTCGCAGGCCGCGCAGGGTTTTTCCCGTACTCCGGTCCCCAGGCAGGTCCGACACTTCACGAGTTTCGACGCGGCGGCCACGGTGGGCGCGCCCGCGCCTCCGCGTCCTGCGGCCTCCTCCGGCGGCCCGGCGGCGGCCAGCAGCCCGCGCACGCCGCCGAGCGCCTCCAGACCCGAGCGCTCGACGCGCCGCACGACACCCGCGGCATCCACGAGAAGGTGGACCGGAACCTCGTGAATCCCGTAGAGCGCGGCCACCTCATGGGCCGGCCCCAGCGCATCGAAGTACTGCGGCCAGTTCATCCCGTTCTTCATGACGAAGCGCAGCAGCGCCTCCCGGTCCGTATCCAGGCTTACCCCGAGGAGCACCAGCCCCTCGTTCCGCAGCGCCCCGGCCGCGCGCGCGAAGCCGGCCGCCTCCTGCGCGAAGTTCGCGGAGGCGGTCGACCAGAAGGTGAGCAGGACGACCTTGCCCCGGTGCTCGCCCAGCCCGAAGGACCGTCCCATGAAGTCCTTGGTCTTGAATTCCGGGGCCAGTTGCCCCGCGACCGGCGTGACGCCGGGGGGCGGGAGCACCGGCACCGCGGCTGGGGCCGTGCGCGCCCGGAGCTCGGCCTGTAGGGCGAGCTTGCGCGCCTGCACCCGCTGTCCGGCCGCGGTCCCCGCCGCCTCCGGGGGCACCCGGTCGCAGCGGGCGATCGCCTCCTCCCAGCGGCCCGCCGCCGCGAGCGCATCGACGTCGGCCAGAATCCGTTCGCAGGCGTCCGCCGCGTTCGCCGCCACCCCCGCTTGTGCCTCCGCCAGCGCCTTCCGCTGCGCAATCTCGGCCAGCGCCTGCTCGCGCGCCGGGTCCAGGCGCGCCACCTCCCAGGCGCGCGTCTCCTCCACGCGCGCGGTGGCTTCGTCGAACTTGCCCGCGTCCGCCAGGCCGAGCGCCGCCGCGCTCTCTACGGCGAAGGCCTGATCCTCCTCCCGGAGGAGCAGGGCGGCGAGCCGGTCGCGCTCCGGGAAGAGCTCGCCCTCGGGATCGAGGTCGGGCGGGAAGCCGGCCAGGAGCGCGTCGGCGGCGGCGAATTTCCGCTCGCCCAGGAGGGGTCCGAGCGCGGCCTCCAGGCCCGCGATGTGCCGCCGGGCCTCCGCGCGCCGCGCCTGTGCCGGCAACTGCCGCGCCTGCTCGGCGAGCGGCGAGGCGCCTGCGCGCGCCACGAACGCCGCGCAGGCGGCCCCAAAGGCGGCCAGGTCGGGAGTCGGCCCCGCGGCATCCTGCTCCAACCGCGCGTACTCCCGGGCCAGGGCGTGGGCCGCGACGCGGGCGGCCTCCTCCTGGCTGCGCGCGCGCCACCAGCCGATGCCGCCGATGCCGAGCGCCACGGCGCAGGCGAGTCCTCCGACCACGGCCCAGGGAATCCCGGGCGGCGCCACGGCCGCACTCCCGACGCGGTCATGCCGTCCTCGCGTCCCGGTCGCCTCGCCGCTCCGCAGCGGCGTCCGGGCCGGCGCGGAACTAGGGTTATTACCCAGGTCCGGGAGGGGCGCGGTGTGGAGCCCCGCCATCGGGTCATCCGCGGGAACGGGGCGAGCGGGCGTCGGCAGCCGCGCCGGCGCGGACGCGGCGCCCGGCTCGTTCGCCGGCGGGGCGGGCGGGTGGGAACCGAGGGCGGGAAAGAACGCCGTGCCGGCGGCGTCCACGCGCCGGGCCTCGGTCACCGGCGTCATGGGACTCTGGCACTTGGGACAGCGCACGCTCGCGCCCTCGGCGGCGCCCGCGACGTTGAACTGCTTGCTGCACGGCGCACAGGCGAAGAGCCGCTTGCCTTGGGTGGCGAGAATCCGCTGCACCTGGCCGGGCGCCAGGAGCCCCAGCTCCACGAGGACTTCGCCCAGGCGCGTGGGAGTGCCCTGGGCGGACCGCCGGGCCTGGAGCTGGAGCGCCGAGCTCAAGCTCTCCGCGGTCATCCACCCGCGACGGACGGCTTCGGCGCCGAGCAGGCTGTCCTTGGGCGAAGCCGCGGGGGAGGGCGTGGGACGGCCGAGGGTGGCGGCCTGTCGGCGCAGGAGGTCATCCAACTGCTCTCGCGTCACCAGCCCGCGCTCGAGGAGGAGGTCCGGCATCCCCCGTGGCGTGCCCTGTGCCAATTCCTGGAGGAGCCGGTCAAGCTGCGAGGGCGTCAGGTAGTGCGCCTGCTCTGCCAGCCGTGCCAGCAGGATGTCGTCCGCCCGGTTCATGCCTTGCCTCCGTGAATTGCTATCCCGTCCCACCGATTATTGACCACCATCCACCTCGGGCGCAAGCCCGACTCGGGTGCTTGGGTGCCTACGGCGTGCTGAATTCCGGACCGGGTTTCACGCTTCTCCGCAGCAGGGATCCATTCGTCACCGTCCACCGACCACTGCCCACCGTCCACCGGCCACCGTCCCCCGCGCGTCACGGCCGGCGCGTCGCCCCGACCAGGAAGCGCGCGAGCCGCGGCGCCCGCGCCAGCGCCGGGATCACCACGCGCGCGGCGCGCGGCCGCGTCGTGACGTGGCGCAAAAGCCGCGCGACCAGCAGCCGCCGCCGAAACTCGCTCCGCCGCTCCGCTTCATAGGCGGCCGCGATCTCCGGCGTCACCCCGCCCGCGCGCGCCGCCGCCGCCGCGTAGCGCGTCACCAATTCCGCTCCGCGCAGCGCCATCGCCATCCCGTCCCCGGTCAGCGGATCGATGAATCCCGCCGCATCGCCGACCAGGAGCGTGCCCGGCAACGGCCGCCGCGCCGCCACGTACGCCAACGGCCCGGTCGAAATCCACTCGTCCGTGCGCTCCGCCCCGTTCATCCGCTCGCGCATCGCGGGATTCGCGCACACCACCTCGGCCAGCACCCGATCCAGGTCGCCGCGCGACGACTTCAGCGCCGCCGCTTCGACCAGGAAACAGGCGTTCGTGCCTCCCCCATCGACCGCGACCAGTCCGCCGTAGCCGCCGGGGAACACCTGAATCTCGACGCGCCCGGCGAGGTCGCGCGCGCCGCGGAAGTGCGCCTTGATGCCGAAGTGCCGCGCCGCCGCACCCCGCGCCAGGTCGCGGTCCACCGTGCACATCGAGTAGCGGCCGTCGGCGCCGAGCACGACGCGCGCCGCGAAGGTCTCTTCCCCGTCCCCGGCGGCCCGGGCCGCGCCGGGGGCGCTGGCCGCGTCGGGCGGGGCGCCGCCGCCCGCCGCGCCACCTACGGCATGTCCCCGGACGAGAAGCGCCCCGGGTTCGCCCGTGATCGCCGTGACCGCGAACTCCTCGCGCACGGTCGCGCCCGCGGCGCGCGCGCAGTCCACGAGGAGCGCGTCCATCACCGTGCGGCGCACGCCGAGGCCGGCGTCGCGCACTCCGGCGACGTCGGCGAAATCGACGGCGAGGCAGCGGCCGCGCGGGTCCGAGAAGAGCACGCCGGTCACGGCCGGGGCGCCGGCGGCGATGAGCGGGGCGAGCGCCCCGAGCCGGGCCAGCGGCGCGCGCGCTTCCGGACTCAGGAACTCACCGCAGAGCTTGGGCCGCGGAAAGGCCGCCTTCTCCAGCACCCGCACGGCGAGCCCGACGCGCGCCAGCGCGCACGCGGCCGCCGCTCCCGCCGGCCCCGCGCCGATCACCAGCACGTCACAACGCTCGACCATTGCCGCCCCCTCCTGCGCCGCCGCCCCCGGCCGCCCCGTCGCCGCCCGCGCCCGAGCCGTCGCCGGCGGCCTGCCCGATCAGGCAAAAGCGGTAGGGAAAGTAGAAGTGCGCGACCCAGCCGGGCACGCCCGACCGCGCCGCGATGGCGTCGATTTCGCTTCGGGTGAAACCCTTGAGCACGGAAACCGGGCCGTCGTAGCGGGTGACGTGGCTGCGCGCGAAGAGCCGGGTCCAGCCGCGGATGAAGACCCAGGGCACCCAGGCGCGTACGAGGTCGTTGACCAGGACGCCGCGCGCCGCGACGCGCGCCATTTCCCGGAGGAGCGCGGCGAACTGCGCGAAGGTCAGGTGGTGGGTGAAGAGGGAAGCGGTAACGAAGTCGTAGGCGCCGGTGCGGAAGGGGAGGCGCAGGGCGTCGGCGCGGACGAGGGAGAGGCCGGCGATGCCGGCGGTGCATTCGTGGGCGAAGCGCAGGGTATCGGCGCCGAGGTCGAGGCCGGTGACGCGCAGGTCGAGGCCGCGCGCGCGCCCCCAGTCGGCGATCGCCGTGGGGTTGTCGGCCGAGCCGGTGCCGACGTCGAGTACGGAGAGCGGCCGGCGCGGCGGCGTTCCGGCGCCCGCGCCCGGCCCAGCGGCGGCGGCGAGCAGCGGCGTGAGCGCGCGCAGGAGGATGCTGGTGCCGCCGAGGAAGCGGTTGACGTCGCGGATGTCGCGCAGCGAGCGCGTCAACTCCGCGTACGGGGTGTCGAACCGGTCGAGGATCTCTGCCCCCTCGTGCCGGTCGGGAACCCAGAAGGCCATGGAATCGCTCTACTCGGGGCCGGGTTCAAAGCGGGGTGACATTACCTGCCCGCCCAGGGGGAGCAAAACGGGGACATGACCTGAATCCCGGCGGGGGCATGCGACCATCGGGGGAGGTCGCTGGAATTCAGGATCGTGTCCCCGTTTTGCGCGTTTTGCGGCCGCTTTGAACCAGGCCTACTCGGGACTCCGCCGGATGACCAGGGCCGAGTTCTTGGACCCGAAGCCGATGCAGTTGCACAGGGCGACGTCGATCGACTTGGCGCGCGCCGTGTTCGGGACGTAGTCGAGGTCGCATTCCGGATCGGCGCGGTCGAGGTTGATCGTCGGCGGCAGCACGCCGTCGCGCATGCCGAGCACGGTGGCCGCCACGCCCAGCGCGCCGCTCGCGCCCTGCGGATGCCCGACCAGCGACTTGGTCGAGGAGGCGGGCACCTCGGCCGCCCGCGCGCCCAGGAAACGCTTGATCGCCCGCGTCTCGATCCGGTCGTTCAGCTCGGTCGAGGTCCCGTGGCAGTTGATATACTGGATATCCCCGATTCCGAGCCCGGCGTCGGCGCAGGCCAGCCCCATCGCGCGCGCCGGTTCCTCGCCGCTCTCATCCAGCCGCACCCGATGGTAGGCGTCGCAGGTCGAGCCGTACCCCGCGACTTCGGCGTAAATCCGCGCCCCGCGCGCCCGCGCGTGCTCCCGCTCCTCGAGCACGAAAAGCCACGCGCCCTCGGCGAGCACGAACCCGCTGCGGTCGGCGCTGAACGGGCGCGAGGCGCGTTCGGGCGCGGCGTTCCAGGCCGGGGTCAGGACCCGCATCATGCAGAAGCCGGCCATGATCCCGGGCGCCAGCGGCGCGTCCACGCCGCCCGCCACGTAGATCGGCAGCCGCCCGGCCGCGATCGACAGCGCCGCGTAGCCGAGCGCGTCGGTCGAACTCGTGCACCCGGTCGAAATGACGTGCGACATCCCCTTCAGCCCGTACCACATCGAGACTTCGCTGGAGAGCGTGCCCGGGGTCGAGCTCGGGATCGAGTAGACGCTCGCCTTGCGCACCTGTGCGTTGAAGTAGCGCTGGTACTGCAGTTCCGTGAAGGCGAGCGCGCCGCCGCCGGTGCCGAGGATGATCCCGATCTCGCGCCGCGCCGCCAGGTCCATGCTCTCGACCGGCAGCGCCGCGTCCGCGAGCGCTTCCCCGGCCGCGGCCACGGCTAGGGTGACAACCCGGGGTACGTGTTCGGTGTCCTTGGCCTTGATCCAGGGGGCGGGATCGAAGCCCGGCAGTTCGCCCGCGATCTGGACCGGCAGTTCGGCGGGGTCGAAGGCGGTGATGCGGCGGATGCCGGAGCGTCCCGCCCGGGTCGCCGACCAGAACGCCTCCCGTCCGAGCCCATTGGGCGACAGCGCGCCGATCCCGGTGATCACGACGCGGCGACGGGCGGCGGGCTCGGACATGCGGCGGATTCTCCTTGCGGGTCGGACTTGCTCGGGCGGCAGGGGCGCGCTACTATAGCCCGGAGCGCCCGCGGAAGCAAGCGCCGCGCGCGGTGCCGCCATTGGAAACCTACTGGACAACTGCCTGATGCCGGAGCATGATCACGTCGAGGGACAGACCATGGCCTGCGACGTTTAGGCGTTTTGACGTTTGGGCGTTTGGATCCCTACTGCTGAAGATCTCGAATACCTTTCAAGAAGTTGCGCGGCGCTGTTCGCAACGTGTTGCCTGGCGAGATGTTCAGGGCCAGCTCTCAAACCGGCCACTGGCCACCGGTCACCGGCCACTGATCGACT
>JACRIP010000068.1 GCA_016220045.1 Planctomycetota bacterium | reverse complement strand
GGGGGGGGGGGGGGGGGGGGGGGGGGGGCGCGGCCCACGGCGGCGGCTCGCACGACGGTGGTCGGTGGACGGTGGCCAGTGGACGGTGGACGGGACGAAGGGGTCAGGGGTGAGGGGCCAGGGATCAGAGGTTAGGGCCAGGGGCAAGGGATCAGGAGACGCGGAAACTCAAGCATCATGGATTGGGGCACTCGGTGCCGAAGCGCAAGCCGGCTCGTTCGTCGGTCCGCCTTCAGGCGGAACGTGGCCCGGCCGGGCCGGCCGGCCGAGGAACATGCGCCGGAGCCGACCCACGCCGCGCGCGTAGTCTACGGCGCGGGCCCCCGGATTGCCAGCGCCGGATGCTCGATGGGTGCATGTCCGGTTCTGCGAGACGAGAACGAAACCACAGTGACACAGAGACGACGACGGGAACGAGGAGCAGGCCGTTCCGCACCATTGTCACCGAATCTCGCCACGCGCCCTGGCGCGGAACGGCCTGCGCCTCGTTCCCGTCGTCTCTGTGTCTCTGTGCCTCTGTGGTTCAGACGTCGTTGCGCAATACCGGACATGCGCCCGTGCTCGACGCCCCTCCGCCCCGTGCGTAGGCGACGTGCGCGGCGCGAACCCGACGCGGTCGAGCTTGCCATCGCGCGCGTCGGCGATTACTCTATGCCCGACCCGGCGGGCGTTTGCGGGACGGGGGCGCGCCCCACCGCCCAACGAAAGGACCGTGCATGCGCGTGCACCATCTCAACTGCGGAACCCTGAGCCCGGTCGGGGGACCGCTCTCCGGCAGCCGGCGCTGGTTCGGCGCGGCCTGGATGGTTTGCCATTGCCTTCTGGTCGAGCTCTCCGACGGGCTCCTGCTCGTGGACACGGGCTTCGGCCTGCGCGAGATCGCCGACCCGAACGGCCGCCTCGGCCGCGAGTTCGTCGAATTCGGCCGGCCCAAGCTCGTCGAAGCCGAAACCGCGATCCGCCAAGTCCAGCGTCTCGGGTATCGGCCGGAGGATGTCAAACACATCGTGCCCACGCACCTGGACCTCGACCACGCCTCGGCGGTCGCGGACTTCCCCTGGGCGGAGGTGCACGTACTGCGCGCGGAGCACGCGGTGGCGAATGCGCCGAGCTCCTTCACCGAACGGCGGCGCTACCGGCCGGTGTTGTGGGAGCATGGTGTGCGCTGGTCGCTCCACGATCCGGGCACCGAGGAGTTCTGCGGCATTCCGGGCGCGTTCGCCCCGGCCGGGTTTCCACCTGAGGTGAGGATCGTGCCGCTGCCGGGTCACTCGCGCGGGCATTGCGGCGTGGCGGTGAAGCTGGACGGGGCGGAGGGCGCGACAGGTGGCACGGGGGCGGCGGGCGGCGCCGGGCGGTGGCTCTTGCACGCGGGGGATGCGTACGTCTTCCGCGACGAGATGGACCCGGTGCGGCAGCGCTGTCCGCTGGGCTTTCGGATCTTCCAGCGCTGGATCCAGGCGGACGGGCGGGCGCGCATTACCTCGCAGGCGGCGTTGCGGCGCGTAGCGAACGATGCGGCGGCCGGGGTCTTCGTGATGAACGCGCACGACACGCGCTACTATACGGAGTTGACCGGACTGGCGATCCCGGGGGCGCCGCCGCCGCGCGCCGCGCCGACCGCCCCCACTCCCCCCAGTCCCCCTGCTCCGCCCGCCCCGCCCGCGGCGTCGGCCCCGCCGGGGGGACGCTGAAGACCTGCCGCCCCGCCACTCCGAACTCAGACGCGAAGGGAGACGCCATGTCGCAGGATCGCCATTCACCGGCGCATTCCGCACGCACCGCGCTTGATCTTGCGCTTCCCCTCCTCATACCGGAACAGGCGGAGTTGCATCGCAACTGCGCCCTGCTCGAGGTCGATGAGCCCGCGCGCCTGGTGCGCATCGCGCGCGACGCGCGCCTCGGCCGGTACTTGCTCGGCCGGCTTTCGGACACGGTGGCGCTGGTCGATCCGGGCGGCGCGGACGCCCTGGCCGCCGCTCTGCTTGCGGCCGGCTACACGCCCAAGCGCGTGGTGGGGGAGGGACGGCGATGAAACGCGCCCATTCGTCGCTCGCACACGTCCTGGCGCCCGCGGCCGCGAAGGCCGATCTCCGGCGGATCCAGGAGGCGCGTGCGGCACAACTGCGCAAGGCGGCGCGTGTCTGGGGCATGGAGAACGCCAAGGGGGCGCCGATCGAGGCGGCGATCCAGCATCTGGAGCAGGCGCTGCAGGATGGCAGGCACGCCCACTTCGCGCTGGCGGGTCGGTCCGAGCCGGAGCGGACCCTGCTGTCGATCGTCCGCCGCTACGGCGGGCAGGTGCCGGGCAGGATCCTGGCGATCGACCTTGCCGCCCGGCGCACGGCCACGCCGCAGGGGGAAGAGGACCACCGGGATTTCGGGCGCGGGCGCAGCCCCGACGATGAGACGATCCGCGTGTTGGGAGAGTCCTTCCTCCTGCTCCTGAAGGGGTACTGGTCGAGCTACTACGCGGGCGGGCCCCTGCCGGAGGTTCGGCTTGCGCCCGCCCTGCTGTCGCAGATTCCGCCCGCTCCGCCGCCGGCCATCACCCTCCGGGGTGCGGATGCTCATCCGGCGAACGCCGTATCGCGTCCGGGCGTCGCCGTGCTGCTGGATCTCTCGCGCGCCGCCGGCTTCCTGGCGGACAAAGGGGACTTTGCGGTCAACCAGCACGGCCGTGCCACCAAGGCGGCGCTGGCCGGGCTGGCGAAGCTGCGGCTGATGCCCACCGAGGCGCCGTACCTGCTGCCCGACGCCCAGGGGCTGATCGGGGAGCTCCTGCACGGCTGCGGCGTCATCGACGCCGAGCCGGACGCGGGAAGCGGCTCTCTGGCGATCGATCGCTGGGAGGAGCTCACGCGCCGACCGCTGCCGGTCCAGGCCCGACACTGGGTGCAGGCCTGGTCGGAGGCCTTCCTCTGGCAGGACGGAATCGGTATTACACCTGATCGGGACCAGCGCCACGAGCCGGTGCGCATCGACCCGACCGACCTGCACATGGCCAAGCGGGTCCTGCTCTGGGCGCTGTCCGCGCTCGCGCATGCGCCGGCCGAGTGGTTCGTGCTGGAGGAATTCCTCGAGGACCTCTTCGACCTCACCCATGCGCAGAACGGCATCAATTTCTACTGGGGCGACTTTGCCTGGGATCCGGACTTCGAGCTGGCGCGGAAAAGGGAGTCCTTCGGCGCCGGGAAGACGCGTTCCCTGGCGTTCTGGCTGGACACCGAGGGGCCCTGGGTCGCCAACGTCCTCTGGGTCACGTTCGTCGCCCTCGGGCTGGTGGAGCGCGGGGAAGCAAAGCGCGGTCGTGGGGTGGCGCGGCTGTTCCGGTTGACGCCGCTCGGGAGCGCCGTTTTCGCCGCGCCGGACGCTCCCCGCCGGCGGCCGGGCGCGGCCGCGGAAGAAACGCCTGGGCCGGCGGGCGACGACGGCGGGAAGCGCTTCTTCACCCTGCTGCCGAATCATGAGATCGTGGTCACCCTGGACGCGGCGCCGACCGCGGCGCTCTTCAAGCTGCTCTCCTTCGCCGCCGAGGCCGGTGGCGGCTCGGACCAGGCGCGGACCTACGCGTTGCAGCGCGAGACCGTCTACCGCGCGCTGGAGAAGGGGGCCACGCTTGACGAGATCCGGTCATTCCTTGAGACCCACAGCCGCAATGGCGTGCCCGCGAACGTCGCGTCGTCGTTGCAGGATTGGGCTTCGGGGCGGGAGGCCGTCGTGCTGCGCACCGGGGTCGACGTGCTGGGCCTGCCGGTCGGGAAAGTCCTGGAGGAGCTGCTGCCCGGCGTCTCCGGCACGACGCTGGGGGCTTCGTTCGTGCGCCTGGCGCACGCGGGGGCGGAGCGGGTGGCGAAGGCGGGTGTCGGGACGACGCAGCGCGACCATGCCCACCCGCGCGTCCCGGTGCTGGCGTGCGACGAGTTCGGCGCGATCGGGCGGGCCGGGCCGGTCGATGTGGTGATGGCGGCGCGGCTGGATCGACTGGGCGAGCGCACCGCGACGGGGTGGCAACTGGAGGGCGGGCGGCTCCGCGAGTCGCGCAAGGCGGGGGTGACGGCAGCAACGGCGGCGGAGTGGCTGGCGCAGAGTCTGGCGCCGCCGACGCCGCCGGCGTTGACGGTGATGCTGCGCGCGGCGGACGCGCGACCGCCGCGCATGGCGCTGGCCCCGGGGCTGCTGCTGCGGGTCGCCGATGCGGAGGCCGCCGCGGCGCTGCGGGGAAGCGAGAGCCTGGGTGCGCACGTGCGCGCGGACCTGGGCGGCGGCTGGCTGCTGGTGGACGCGGCGGCGGAGGCGGCGGTGCGCGACCTGTTGCGGCGCTGGGGGATCGAGCCGGAGGCGCGGCTGCCGGTCTGAGGCGGGGCGACCCGGCGGGCTGGATCAGATCAAGGATTTCCCCCTCCACCGTGCTCCTGTCGTTTGGTACCTCCGTCTTCTCGCATCGGCCCCCGATCCGGCAAGGGGTTGCCGCCGCGCAGCAGCATGCCGCGGCGCATGGGCAGGGTCAATCGTCGGCTACCCAACGCAACCGGGGCGGCTCACGAGCCACCCCTACCGTCACCCGGTCTCGACATCCGGTCAGCGCCCGCTGCGCCCCTCCCGCCGCGCCCGGTACATGCGCTCACGGCATTTCGCACAGGTGACGGCAGACAGGTCGGTGGTGGCAATGCCCTCGACCTGCGCTCGGTGCGCGGCCTCTGCGTCCCGAGGGTTGCAGACGACCCTACCTTCCGCATCGAGACCGTGCAGGTCCCGTTTCGTTCGACGGCCACGCATCGAGTACTCCGTAGGCCTCGGAGCGAACTTCGAGAATCTCTCTATACGCCTCCTGGACTGCCGACCCCATGGAGCCATGACCCGTGGCCGGAATCCGCTCCAAGAAGCCGAGGGCGCGGAAGAAGGCGCTGTCGCCGGTCAGGGAATACGACGCTAGCCACGCCGCGATCCGCGCGCAGATCTCTTGCGTCTTCTCGCATCGGCCCCCGACCCGGTCAGGGTTTGCCGTCGCGCAGCAGCATACCGCGGCGCATGGGTAGGGTCAATCGTCGGCTACCCAACGCAACCGGGGCGCGCCCGGCCTCTCGGCCCGGCGCGCCCCGGCGGATCGTTCTTCGTGGCCCTGCATGCGTCCCGTTCGTGGCCCTTCGTGTTCCCGTCGTCCTTCGTGGTCCTTCCGCCCCGCTGCGTGGCATTCGCCACCCCAGGGCGACCCACCGGGTCGCCCCTACCGCGCCTTCTCGCGCTCCTCGGCGCGCTTGGCGATGATCTCGTCCGCCAGCGCCTTCGGCACCGCCGCATACCGCAGCGGCTCCATCGTGTACGTGCCGCGACCCTGCGTCATCGACCGGATCGTCGTCGTGTACGCGAACATCTCCGCCAGCGGCACCTGCCCGCGCACCGTTCGGAACCCGCCCGCTCCCTGCATCACTTCCTCAATCATCGCGCGCCGCGCATTCAGCGACCCGATCACGTCGCCGATGTTCTCCTCCGGCGCCGAAACCTCCATCTTCATGATCGGTTCCAGGAGCACCGTCGGCACCGTCTCGATCAGCATGCGGAACGCCAACCGCCCGCACTCCTGGAAGGAGTTGGCCGACGAATCGACGTCGTGCGCCGAGCCGTCATACACCGTCGCCTTGAAATCGACGAACGGGAACCCGGCGCGCCCGCCCCGCAACGACGACTCCCGCAGACCCTTCTCCAGCGGTCCGAAGAACTCGCGCGGAATGTTGCCGCCCTTCACCTTCTCTTCGAACACGATCTCGCCGTTCGCGTCCTCGGGCTCGAACTTGAACTTCGCGACCGCGTACTGGCCGTGGCCGCCGGACTGCTTGATGTGCCGCGATTCAAGCTCGCACGGCCGGCTGATCGTCATCTTGTACGCGACTTTCGGCGCTCCGGTCTTCACCGCAACCTTGTGCTCGCGCGTGAGCCGGCTCATCAGCACTTCGAGGTGCAGCTCGCCCATGCCGCTGATGACGGTCTCGTTGGTCTCGGGGTCCTGCTTGCGCTCGAAGGTCGGGTCCTCCTTGGCCATCTGGGCGAGCGCCTCGCCGAGCCGGTCGCGGTCGGTCTTGGCGACCGGCTCGACCGACAGCGAAATGACCGTGCGCGGGAACTCCATGGCGCCGAAGACGACCGGATGCTCGCGCTCGCACAGCGTGTCGCCGGTGAGGGTATTCTTGGCGCCGATGATCGCGACGATGTCGCCGGCCTCGGCGGCATCGACCGCGCCGCGGCTGTCGGCGTGCATGACGAAGAGCCGGCCGACGCGCTCGTGCTGCCGGCGCTTCGGGTTCCACAGCTCGTCGCCCTTGGTCATGCGACCGCTGTAGACGCGCAGGAAGGTGAGGTCGCCGTTCTTGTCGCCGACGGTCTTGAAGGCGAGCGCGCTGAGCGGCTCGTTCGGATCGGGCAAACGCTTGACCTCCTCGTCCGGCCGGTCCGGGTGGCGCCCGAGGAAGCCCGAGATGTCGAGCGGCGAGGGCAGGTAGTCCACGACCGAATCGAGGAGCGGCTGGACGCCGATGTTGCGCAGCGCCGCGCCGCACAGGACCGGCGTGAGCAGGTTGCGCACGGTGCCGACGCGAATGGCGGCGCGCAGGTCCTCGGCGGTCACTTCCTCGCCGTGCAGGTACTTGCGCATCACCTCGTCGTCGTACTTGGTGACCTCTTCGATGACGTGCTCGCGATGCTGCTGCGCGAGGTCGCGCAGGTGCAGCGGGATCGGGACGCGCACCGGCGGCCGGTCGTGCTGGCCGCTCTGCAGGTTCTGCGAGTAATCGATCAGTTCCATGGTGACGAGATCGATGACGCCGCGGAACTCCTTCTCGCTGCCGTAGGGGATCTGGATCGCCACCGGCACGGCGCCGAGGCGCTGGCGGATGGAATCGACGGCGGAGGAGAAATTCGAGCCGATGCGGTCCATCTTGTTGATGAAGGCGATGCGCGGGACGTGATAGCGCGCGGCCTGGCGCCACACGGTCTCGGACTGGGCTTCGACGCCGGCGACGCCGCAGAACACGACAATGGCGCCGTCGAGCACGCGCAGCGAGCGCTCGACTTCGGCCGTGAAGTCGACGTGGCCGGGCGTGTCGATCAGGTTGAAGGTATGGTCGCGCCACTCGGTCTGGGTGGCGGCGCTGGTGATGGTGATGCCGCGTTCCTGCTCTTCGGGCAGGTAATCCATGGTCGCGGCGCCGTCGTGCACTTCGCCGGTCTTGTGGATCTTGCCGGTGAAGTAGAGGATGCGCTCGGAGCAGGTGGTCTTGCCGGCGTCAACGTGGGCGATGACGCCGAGGTTGCGGATCTTCGCCAGATGCGCGGTGGGCCGGCGCGGCTTCGCGTGGGCGCCGGACGCAGGCGCGGGCGCGGGCGTGGACGCGACCGGGGCCGCGGGTGCGGCGGCGGGCGCGGGAATGGGCGGCTGGGCCTGGGGCTCGGGCTGCGACATGAGGGGGTTCCTGACCGGGGTTTCCATGGGGGACTCCAGGGGCTTGGGCTGGGGGCCGAGAAAGGGAAAAATTGTACTTTTTTTCCTCGCCACGTCAAGGAAAAAAGATGCGCGAGGGAACGGACGGGCCGTGCTATAACGGGGGCGGAACGGGGGCGAAGCCGAATGGAAGACCCGATCGGAGGCTGCGCATGCGACGATTCGACCCGGCTGCCGGCGCCCGCGCGGGCGCGGCGGCGCTCTTCGTGACGGCGGCGGTGGCCACGCTGGCCGTGCTGACGGCGCAGGCGGACCCGCCCCAGGATTTCCGGCGCCGGTCGCGCGCGGAGCTGCTGGCCGCCGCGGTCGCGGGCGGCGACTGGATCGTCGGCGCGCAACGCAAGAGCGGGTCCTTCTACTACGAGTACGAGCCGCGCACGGACCGCTACGACGAAGCCACGCTGAATTGCACGCGCCACGCCGGGACCGCCTTCGCGCTCGCCCAGCTCTATCGGGCGACCGGCGCGGAGCGCTTCGCGACCGCGGCCGAGCGCGCCCTGCGCTACCTCAAGACGCGGCGCACCCGCGAGTCGCCGCGCGGCGGTGACTGGCGCTACGTCTGGGAGGAGCCCAAGTGCATGCTCGGCGCCAGCGCGCTCGCGCTCCTGGCGGAGACGACCTGGGAGGAGGCGCTCGCCGCCCGCGCGCCGACGCCGGAAGCGGCGGCGGCGCGCATCGCGGCGTCGGGCCTGGCGGAATGGGCGGCCGGGCTGGCCCGCTTCCTGGTCTTCATGCAGCAGCCCAGCGGCAAGTTCTCCCCGGTGTACCTGGCGGCCGAGGAGCGGCAGGTGACGCAGGAGACGTGGCTCTTCTACGCCGAAGAGGCGACGCTCGCGCTGATCCGGTATTCACAGCATACGGGCGCGGCGGGGGGGGCGGACTGGCAGGCGGCGGCGGAGGCGGGGGGGCGCTACCTGATCGAGGAGGTGCCGAAGACCCGGGCGGCGGGCCGGCCGCGGACGGACGCGTGGCTGACCCAGGCGTGCCGCGACCTCTTCCGCGTCACGCGCGCGCCGCGCTACGCCGACTACGCGCTGGCGGCGGCGGAGGAGTGGGTGACGCTGCAATTCACGGCCTTCAACGCGCGGTCGGCCGAGGAGGTGGGCGGCTTCGAGGACGGGGCGCCGGTGCCGATGGGTCCGACGGCGGCGGCACGCTGCGAAGGGCTGGCGGCGGCCTATGCGCTGACGCGCGACCGCGGCGCGCCGCGCGCCGACCTCGAACGCGCGATCTGGCTGTCCCTGGCGTTTCAACTGCGCCACCAGTACACCGCGGAAAGCGCGGCGGCCTTCGCCCACCCCGAGCGGCTGGTGGGGGGAGTACGCCTGGACCGCAACGATCCGTCGGTGCGCATCGACTATACCCAGCACCACGTGAGCAGCCTGCTCGCGGCGGCGGAGTGGGCGGAGTAGAGGGGCCACGAAGAGCGGGGGGAAGGGCGACGAGAGACGACGGGAACACGAAGGGCCACCAACGGGAACCACGAAGGGCCACGAAGACGAGCGGCCGGCCGCGGCGTCCCTATTTCTTCCAGCGCGTCTTGATGTTCAGCTCGCGCACGCCCGCGCTCTTCGCCGTGTCCCACACCTCCAGGGTTCGCCCGAGACTGGCCTCGCGGTCGCCGAGAATGAAGACCGGCTGCGTCGCGCCCACGCGCTCGAGCTCGAAACGCAGCTCCTCCAGGCCGACCGGGCGGTCGCCGAGGAAGACCTGGTTGGCGGCGTCGATCCGCACTTCGAGGCCGGGTTTGCCCGCGGTCGGGGCGACGGTGGCGTTCTTCACCTCGGGCAGCGAAACCTTGATCGCGGACTGGATCACGAAGGAGGAGGTGAGGACGAAGAAGACCAGGAGATTGAAGGCGGTGTCCACCATTGGAGTCATGTCGAGCAGGACCGCGCCGCGATGAGCGCGCTTGCGGAAGGTCACGGCGTGCCTCCCGCTCCAGGCGCCGGCGGGGCAGGCGGGGGCGCAGGAGCCGGCGGGTGGGTCGGGGCGGAGGCCGGGGGGCGCGCGGCCGCAGCCGCAGCCGGGGCCGGGGCCGGATGCGGCGCCGCGGCCGCCGCGGGACGGGCTACGGCGCGCACCTGAGTCCCGGGT
>JACRIP010000482.1 GCA_016220045.1 Planctomycetota bacterium | reverse complement strand
TCGCCTTCCCGCCCCCCCCCCCCCGCTTCCACGACGCGCGCAGCATCACCCCCGCCGCCACCACGCGCGCACCAGCACCGCGACCAGCGCCCCCGCCGCCAGGATCGCCAGCATTTCCTGCGTAGCCGAGCCGAACCGGAGCAGTCCGTTGCGCGGCCCGCCCCGCTCCAAGACCTCCCGCGCGATCAGCGTCACGAACGGAATGCCGATCGCCAGTCCGAAAAACCCCCCCAGCCCGATCACCCGCATCCGCTCCACGAACGCGCCCGCTCCGAAGCGCAGCACGCTTGCCAGGGCCGCCAGCCGGGCCAGCCGCTCGCGCCGGTCCTCGGGGAGTCGCCGGATGGCCGCCGCGAAGCTCCCGCCACCGCCGGCTCCCGCCCCCCTACCCGCTCCCCCACCCGGCCGTGCGCCCCGGCCCCGGCGCGGCGCCGGGTCCGCCTGCCGCGTCACCGAGCCGCGCCCGGTCTGGGGATCGACCCGCACCCGATACTTCGACATCGCTAGAACTCCAACCGTCGTCCGTTCTCCGCCCCGGGTCGCCCGTCCGCGCCCGCGCGCCGCGCTGAGGCCGGCCGCGCCCGCCCCTCGGCCCACGCACGCAGCCGCGACAGCCCCTCCTCCATCGTCCGCGACAGCGGGACCGTGGCGCCGATCGCCGTCAGCACGTCCGCCGTCTCCAGTTCCTTCCCGGCCGAGAAAACGTCGAAGAGCGCCGACACGATCGCCTCCTCGATTTCCGCCCCGCTGAAGCCCTGCGCGGCCCCGGCCAGCCGCGCCAGGTCGAAGCCCTTCGCCGCGCGCCCGCGCCGCGTCAGGTGAATCCCGAAGATCTCGCGCCGCTCCTCCTCGCTCGGCAGATCGACGAAGAAGATCTCGTCGAACCGCCCCTTGCGCAGCAATTCGGGCGGCAGGTGCGCGATATCGTTCGCCGTGGCGATGACGAAGACCGGCGAGGTCTTCTCGGAAAGCCAGGTCAGGAGCGTGCCGAAGACGCGGGCGGTCGTGCCGCCGTCGGTCGAGGCCGACCCGCCCGAGCCCGCGAGCGCCTTGTCCATCTCGTCGATCCACAGGATCGCGGGCGCAACCGATTCGGCGATGCGGATCGCGCGCCGCATGTTCTCCTCGGAAGACCCTACCAGGCTGCCGAACATCCGTCCGACGTCGAGGCGCAGGAGCGGCAGCTTCCACAGCCCCGACACCGCCTTGGCGCACAGGCTCTTGCCGCAGCCCTGCACGCCCAGGAGCTGGGCGCCGCGCGGCGCCGGCAGCCCGAAGGCGCGCGCCCGATCCGACAGCGCCGCCTCGCGCTTGCGCAGCCATTCTTTCAGGTGCTCCAGGCCGCCGACCTGCCCGAACTCCTCGCGACTCTCATAGTATTCCAGGAGCCCGGACTTGCGCAGCACCTGCTGCTTTTCCGCGAAGACCTCCGGCACGTCCGCGCCGCTCAGTCGGCCGCCGCTCACCAGGATCTTCGCGAACACGTTCTCGGCCTCGGTGATCGTCAGCCCGAGCGCCGCGCGCAGAAGCTGCTCGCGCCCGCCCGCGTCGAGGTCGATCTGCACCCGCCGGTTGTCCTTCTGCTCGTCCACCATGCGATCGAGCACCGTCGAGAGTTCCGCGGTCGTCGGCAGCGGGCAGTCGAGGACCGTGATCTCCTTCTCCAGCTCGGGCGGGACCTCCAATACCGGACCGACGACGAGCAGGGTCTTGTGGCTGTTCTTGAGGTGGATCGCGATTTCCTTGAGGCGGCGGATCACCGCGAAATTGTTCTTCTGCAGGAAGGGGTGGAAATCGTGCAGCAGGAAGAGCGCGGGCTCGACCTGATCGATGATCTGGTCGAGGGCGACGAGCGGATCGCGCGTCGCCTGATTGCGCCCCTTTTGCGACTGGATCGGCGTCCCGGCCGGCGTGATCCCGATGGTCGCCGACCATTCGTAGAGCTTCTTGTTCCGCTTCTTGGCGATTTCCGCCACCATATCGCGCACCAGCGTCTCCTCCCAGGAGACCAGGTAGAGGATCGGATAGCGCGCCCGGATCAGGAGCTCGACCTGTTCCTGCAAGGTCCGCGTCATGCTCTTCACTCCTTCATCGCGTGCGCAGACGACGCTGCAGGATTTACGGTGTTCGCCTGCTCCAGCAGCGCGCGCAGGACCGGGTCGCCGGGGACGAGGGCGGCCAGGAGGGGCAGCGCCGCCCTGCCGACGTTCTCCACCAGGATACGCCCGCGGCGGTCGATATGGAAGCGCAACGGTTCTTCGCGCGTCATGCCGGCACTCCCGCGAGGGCGAGCGCGCGCCGGCTTTCGGCCGCGGTCGTCGTGCGCGCGAGCTCCGGCCGGTCCGCCACGCGGTAGGCGGGCACGAAATGGTCGCGCACCGACAGGCGCGTGCCGGGCAACGCGGAGCGCACCCAGGCGCTGACCGGCTCGGCGCAACACTCCAGATGCCTCGGCATCACGAGGTGGCGCACGAAGACGCACTTGCGCGCGGCGGCGTGCCGGAGATTGCGGTGGAGCACGTCGACGTAGTTCGCGAACCCGCCCAGGCGTGCGGCGCAGTCGTCATTGCCGAACTTGAAGTCCGCGATCAGGAGGTCGAAGGCGTCGAGTGCGGCGTCGAGCGCCGCGGTGGAGCAGAAGAGATTGGTCTTGAGGACGAGCGGCGCCGACAGGCCGCGCAGCCGGCCCGCGAGTTCGAGCAGGAAGGGCAGCCAGATGGTCGGTTCGCCGCCGAGCAGCACGACGGAGCGGGCGCGGCCGGAATCGACCGCCGTGCGGATGCGTGCGGCGAGGGCGGCGGAATCGGCGGGCGCGCCGGCGCCGGCCTCCTGGCTGGACTCGCCGGTGATGCAGAAGACGCAGCGCAGGTTGCAGCCGCTCAGGCTGACGGCGTAGGCGGGGACCAGCTCGGGCTCTTCCGCGTACTCGACCAGCTCGCAGAAGATCCGCGGCCGGTCGCCCGCGCCGCACAGCCCGGCCGGGCGGCGCGTGCGGTCCACGCGGCAGTGGTGCTCGCAGAGGGTGCAGTCGTCGTAGCTGGACATGGCTCGACCTCGTACTCGAAACGCCGGCCCCGGGGGTATGCGAAGGTGGATTGCCGAATGTCGATTGACTTCACCCGCGACCTACGCCTGCGTACAATCGTCATTCGACAATCGTCATTCGACAATCCTCCGG
>JACRIP010000493.1 GCA_016220045.1 Planctomycetota bacterium | reverse complement strand
CCGCCCTCGCCCTGCGCGCCGCCGCCGAGGTCTCCGGCGAAGACCCGGTACACGGACTCTTCCACCTCTGGTCCGACGGCGACGTCGTGCTGCGCGCCGCCGTGCTCGAAGCACTCGAAGGAATCTCGGGCGAAACCCCGATTCCCTTGATCTTGCGCGCGCTCGGCGAAAACGATCTCGCCCTGCGCGGCACGGCGCTCTCCCTGCTGGAGGAGCGCAAGGAGGCGCGTTTCCTGCCCGCCCTCGCCGCGGCGTACTCCGCCTCGTCGGGCCGCGAATGGTACGAGGTCCGCGAGGAGATCCTCGCCCTGCTGGAGAAATGGGCGTTGCCCGCGGGCGCCGAGATCGCCCGCGCCGGGCTCGCCGATCCGTACGCCGCCGTGCGCACCCAGGCGCGCAAAACGTTGCTGGCGCTCGACCAGGAAGCGTCGCCCGAGACCTGCGTGCCCCCGCAGCCGCCCGCGCCGGGTCCACCCACCCGCCGCTTCGACCGCCCGCCCCGCGTCGCGATCGAAACCGCCAAGGGCCGGATGCTGCTCGAGCTCTTCCCCGCGGAGGCCCCGGTCCACGTGGCGCGCTTTGTGGACCGCGTCGAGCGCGGGTTCTATCGCGGCCTCACCTTTCATCGCGTCGTGCCCAACTTCGTGATTCAGGGCGGCGATCCGCGCGGCGACGGCTGGGGCGACGACGGCGAAACGGTCCGCGACGAAATCAACCGCCGGCGCTTCGACGCGGGCGCGCTGGGGATGCCGAAGGCCGGCAAGGACACGGGCGGCTGCCAGCTCTTCCTCACGCTCATTCCCACGCCGCACCTGGACGGGAACTACACGGTCTTCGGGCGGCTGGTCGAAGGCCTCGACGTCGCGCGCCGGATCGAGGTCGGGGATGCCATGGATCTGCGTATGGTCCCGTAGCTCGCCGGGAAATCGGGAAGGATCGACGCAACGGGATCGTTCCAAGAGCCGGTCGCAAGACGGGCAGGCCGGGCCACCCCAGGGCGGACACAGGGGTCCGCCCCTACGTCCGGCCGTGGCTTTCGTCGGGGAGGACCCCGGTGTCCAATCGCGCCATCCCCCGATCGATCTGCCGTCTCCTCAGGGCTGCGGCTGAGCGATCTCTCCTGCCGCTGACTTTGGACTCGTCGGGGCCTTTCGCTTGACACCCCCTTTCCGTATCCCTAGAATAGCGCGCCCTTTCCGAGACCCCGCCCAATTCGCCACGGGAGGTTTACCGATGTTCCCGCGCCGGCTCGGACTCGCCCTGCTTCCGCTTTGCGCCGTGGCCGCCTTCGCTCTCCCCCTGCTCGCCGCCGACGACATCGACGATTACGCGCGCATCATGAAGAAGCACGAGTACGGCGATTTCTGGGACCGCATCGACACGACCCGGAAACTGGGCAGCCTCGGCTCGAAGAAGGCGGTCGAGATCCTTGCCCTCTACCTGGAAGACCCGGATCCGGCGATCGTGGAGGCCGTGGTCGTCGCCCTCGGCCGGACCAAGGACCCGGAGGGGATCAAGCTGCTGGCGCAGTCCGTGCTCCTGACCGGCCAGTCCGAGAAGGTGCGCGCGCACGCCGCGTGGGCGCTGGAACTGCTGAAGTCGAAGGAGACCGTGCCGCCGCTCCTCAAGGCGCTGGGCGATGCGAGCGGCGAGGTCCGCGCGGCCGCCGCGCGCGCCCTCGGCTACATCGGCGACAAGGAATCGGCCAAACCGCTCTCCGAGAAGCTCTCCAGCGCCGCGCCGCCGGTGGCGAACGCGGCGATCCTGCGCGCGCTCGAATTGCTGCGCGATGAGTCGACCTACGACGCCGTGGTCGGGCGCTTTGGCGACAGCAACGCCGCCGTGCGCGCCGCGGCCCTGCGCGCGGGCGCGGTGCTCGGCAAGGAGAAGGCGACCGAGGGGCTCACGAAGGGCATGGAGTCGCGCGATCCGATGGTGCGCATCGCCGCGCTCGAGGGGTTCCCGCACGCCGAGATCGAAGCCGCCGTCGCCGGCGTGACCAAAGGACTCGACGAAGCGGAGTGGCAGGTGAAGGCCGCCGCGATCGCCGCCGCCGTACGCGTCTGGGACAAGCGCCTGATCGATCCCCTGATCGCGCGCATGGAAAAGGAAAAGGGCCGCCTGCGCTTCGACATCGGCATGGCGTTGAAGGACCTCACCGGCAAGGACATCGGCTTCGACGCCCGGTCCTGGCGCGGCTGGTGGGACGCCCAGAAGGACAAGTTCGTGCTCCCGCCCAAGCCCAAGAAGGGCGAGAAGCGCCAGGTCAAGAACGACGGCACCACCGCGGCCTTCTTCAACATCCCGATCTACTCCGACCGCGTCTGCTTCGTCATCGACTATTCCGGCTCGATGTACAACGAGGATACGGGGAAAGCGCCGGAGGCGGGCAAGACCGCCGCCAAGGGCCCGATGCGCAAGATCGACATCGCCATCGAAGAGCTCGGGAACGTGCTCACGCGCTTCAAGCCGGAAGTGAAGTTCAACCTGATCGTGATCTCCACCGAATCCGTGAAGCAGAAGTGCCGCAAGGCCGCGCCCCAACTGCTCCAGGGCACGGAGGGGAACAAGAAGGCGCTGATGGAGTTCGCGAAGGACACCTGCAAGAAGCTGGAGCAGATCAAGCGCGGACGCGGCGACGTGTGGGACGCGCTCGCCGACGCGCTCGACGATGCCGAGGTAGACACCGTATTCGTGCTGTCCGACGGCGTGCCGACCTCCGGCCGCTTCTGCGACGACGGCAACTTCCTGCGCCAGCTCCGGCTCGACAACGAGTACCGCCGCGTGATGGTGCATACGGTGCTCACCGGAACCAAGGGGACGGACGTCTCCTTCATGGAGAACATCGCGGAAACGACCGGCGGCGTCGCGGTGACGCGGTAGGAAAGGAAACCCCCGTTGATGATCCCGGACTCGTTGCGCCCCTCCCGGCGCGCGGTCGCGGCGCCGGCCGCCGCCTGCGCCGCGGTCATGCTCGGCCTGGCCGCGGCCCTCTTGCTCTGCGGCTGCCCCTCGGTCGCCCCGGGCTCCGACCTCGCCCGCATCCTCATCCTGCACACCAATGACCTGCACGGGCAGGTCCGTCCGCTCTCCCTCGCCGCCCGTCCGCCCGATCTTCCGGCACGTACCGTAGGCGGGTTCCCTGCGCTCTCCCGCTACCTGCGCGCCGCCCGCGCCGAAGCCCAGGCCGCCGGCCGCGCCGTCCTCCTGGTGGACGCCGGCGATTGCTACCAGGGAACCCCCGAGGGGGACATGCCCCACGGCCGCCTCGTCATTGACCTGCTCAATCACATGCAATACGACCTGCTCGCGATCGGCAACCACGAGTTCGACCAGGGCCCGGAGAACGCCGAGAAGCTCGCCCGCGCCGCCGCCTTTCCGTGGCTCGGCGCCAACGTCCGGCGTGCCGACGCGCCGGCGCAGATCGTCCCCTGGCTCTCGCCCTACGTGATCAAGGAGGTCGCGGGCGTGCGCATCGCCTTCGTCGGCCTCACCACCTCCGACATGGCGAGCGTCACCACGCCGTTCGCGCGCGTCGGCCTCGTCTTCCCGCGCGAGGAGGAGGTCCTTGCCGAGCTGTTGCCGGCCCTCCACGCGCAGGAACACCCGGATTTCGTCGTTCTCGTCACCCATTGCGGCTTCGACCGCGACAAGGAAATCGCCGCGCGCTTTCCCGAGCTGCGCCTGATCCTCGGCGGCCATTCGCACACCGGCATCGAGCCGACCTACGTCCAGCCGGCGACCGGCTGCGTGATCGCGCAGAATTTCTCCAGCACGCGATCCGTCGATCGCGTGGAGATCTTCTGGGACCGCACCCGGCGCGCGCCCGCCTCGATCACCACCAAGCTGGTCGAGATCGACGCCGCCGCAGGGACCGATCCGGCGGCCGAGGCGATCGTCGCCCGCTACGCGCCGCAGATCGAGAACGCGATGAACGAGACCGTGGGGACTCTGGAAGTCGACCTGGTGCGCGAGACCGACGGCATCGTCTCCTCGCCGCTGGGCAACGTGATGGCGGACCTGATGCGGGAGGCGACGGGCGCGGACGTGGCTTTTCACAATCGCGCCGGCATCCGCGCCAACCTGCTGGCGGGGGTGCTGCGCGAGCGCGAGATCTATCAGGTATCGCCCTTCGGCAATACGCTGGTGACGATGACGCTCACCGGGAAGGAGCTGCGCGCGGTGCTGGAGCACAGCGTCGCCTCCGGCACCCGGTTCTTCCTGGAAGTCTCCGGCATCGAGTACGCCCATGACCCGATGCAGCCGGAAGGCGCGCGCGTGCGCGACGTGCGGGTCGCCGGCAAGCCGCTCGACGACGCGGGGCGCTTCAAGATCGTGACCAACAATTTCCTGTCGCAGGGCGGGGACGGCAACACCGTCTTCGGCGCCCACCGCGAGGCCGTGGACACCGCCATCAAACTGCTCGACGCCCAGCGCGACTACTTCCGCAAGCATTCCCCCTTCCGCCCGGTCTTCGCGCCGCGGGTGAAGCAGCTCGGTGCGCCGTCGGGCGTCGCGCCGGCGAATGCGCCGGCCCCGGCTCCCGTTCCCCTGCCGAAGACCCCGCCCGCGGGCGCGCCGCAGCCGGCTCCGGCGGGCGCCGGCAGCCGCTGAACGCCGGGGGCGGCCCCGGTTTCCCCACGCCATCCTACCTCTGAGGGAGTTTCCCGATGAAGACCCGACTCACGGCGATCCTGGCCCTGGCCGCGCTGGCGGCGCTGATCGCGGGTGCGCTCGCGCCCGTCGCCCGCGCGGAGAGCTCGATCCGCGTCGGCATGGTGTTCGACGTCGGCGGGCGCGGCGACAAGTCCTTCAACGACGCCGCGTATCGCGCCCTGGAGCGCGCCGAGAAGGACCTCGGCATTCCGATGGCGAACATGAAGTACATCGAGCCGACGCAGACCGCCGATCGCGAGACCGGCATGCGCAATCTGGCCGAGGCCGGCTACGACGTGGTCATCGGCGTCGGGTTCCTCTTCACGGAGGCGGTCAACGCGGTCGCCAAGGAGTTCCCGGACACGAAGTTCGCGTGCGTGGATTACGACATCCAGGCGGGCAAGGAGATTCCGGCGAACGTGTCGGCGCTGAAGTTCCGGGAGGAGGAGGGCGCCTTCCTGGTGGGCGCGATCGCGGCGTTGACGTCGAAGACGGGCAAGGTGGGCTTCGTGGGCGGCATGGACATTCCGCTGATCCATCGTTTCCAGGCGGGCTACACGGCGGGGGCGAAGGCGGCCCGTCCGGACGCGGGCGTGCTGGTCAACTACGCGGGCGTGACGCCGGACGCGTTCAAGGACCCGACCAAGGGCAAGGAGCTCGGGTTGACCCAGTATTCGAGCGGCGCGGACATCATCTTCCACGCCTCGGGCTCGACCGGGTTGGGCGTGTTCCAGGCGGCGAAGGAGAAGGGGCTGCTGGCGATCGGCGTCGATTCGGACCAGGCGGGCGAGGCGCCGGGGCACATCCTGACGAGCATGCTCAAGCGCGTGGACGTCACGGTTTTCGAAGTGATCAAGGAGGTCAAGGCCGGGACCTTCAAGGGTGGCCCGCACGTCTTCGGCCTCAAGGAAGACGGCGTGGGCTACGTCTACGACGACGCGAACAAGTCGCTGATCGCGGCGGAGACGATCGCGCAGGTCGAGGCCTTCAAGGCCAAGATCATCGCCGGCGAGATCAAGGTCCCGAACCAATAGGCGGTGGCCGGTGGCCGGTGGCCGGTGGCCGGTGGCCGGTGGCCGGTGGCCGGTGGCCGGTGGCCGGTGGCCGGTGGCCGGTGGCCGGTGGCCGGTGGCCGGTGGCCGGTGGCCGGTGG
>JACRIP010000488.1 GCA_016220045.1 Planctomycetota bacterium | reverse complement strand
TGGGCCGCGAGCGCGGCGTCCACCTGCTCGCGCGTGGCGTAGCCGAGCTGGATCGCGATCAGGCCGAAGAGCTGGGACGGGGTTGGCATGGAATTGTCTCATTGGGCGATTGTCACATTGTCTCATTGGGAGCGGAGCGCGCGCCCTCCGCGGGCGGACCCAGGAGACCCGGCGATGCCCACCGGTGGCACCCGCTGCCGACGCGGGAGTGCGGACTCAATGTGACAGTGGGACAATGTGACAATGTGACAATCCGCCTCGTCGCGGATCTCCGCATTCCCGCCTACTCTCCGCCCTCCGGCTCCACCTCGGACTCGTCCCGCACCTCTTCGAGGTCGTCGGGGATGGCCGGCGCAGCCGGAACCGCGGCCGCGCCCGCCGCGCCGACCGCCGAGGCGATCGCCGCCGTGAGCTCCTCGCCCGCCGCGTCCGGCGCGGTCAGCTCCGGCGCCTTCGGCACCTTGGGCAGCGGCTTCGTGCTCTTGCACTCCGGGTAGGCCGAGCAGGCCAGGAAGCGTCCGCGCCGCCCGCTGCGCACGATCATCGCCGAACCGCACTTCTCGCACTTCTCGTCGATCTGCAAGAGCGGCCCTTCGCCGCCCTTCGCGGCCAGGAGCGAGCGCGTGTTCTTGCACTCCGGGTAGCCTTCGCAGGCCATGAACCGCCCGTTGCGGCCGAAGCGGATCACGAACATCTTGCCGCACTTCTCGCACTTCTGGTCGGTGACCTCCGGCGGGTTCATCGAGCGCGTGGTCTTGCACTCCGGGTACCCGGAACACCCGAGGAAGGGCCCGCGCTTGTTCCAGCGCTTGGCCATCGGCTTGCCGCACTTCTCGCACGGCGCCGCCGACTCGTCCGCCTGGCCCTTCTCGGATCCCATTTCCTCCTGCGCGCGCTCCAGGTCCTTGGTGAAGACGTCGTAGAACTCCTTGAGCACCGACACCCAGGGCTTGCCGTCCTCGATGAGGTCGAGCTTCTCCTCCATCTGCGAGGTGAACTCGCTGCTCATGATGTCGGCGAAGGAGGCCTCGAGCTTTTCGGTGACCATGGTGCCGAGCTCGGTGGCGTGGAGGCGGCGTTCCTCCTGGCTCACGTAGCCGCGCTCCTGGATGGTGCTGATGATGGGCGCGTAGGTGCTGGGGCGGCCGATGCCGGCCTTTTCGAGCGCCTTGACGAGCGAGGCCTCGGTGAAGCGCGGCGGCGGCTGCGTGAAGTGCTGGGCGGGCAGGAGCTCGTGGAGGGTAAGGTTCTGGCCGGAGTCGAGCGACGGCAGGATCTGCTCGTCCTTGCGCAGGGTGTGGCCGGAGATCTTGGTGTGGCCGTCGAAGAGCATTTCGCGGCCGCGCGCGAGGAAGGCGGCGCGGCCGGCCTTGATCGCCGCCTCGGTGACCAGGTAGCGCGCCGGGGTCATCTGGGTGGCGACGAAGCGGCGCCAGATCAGGCGGTAAAGGCGGAACT
Organism: Planctomycetota bacterium; assembly: GCA_016220045.1. Taxonomy (GTDB): domain Bacteria; phylum Planctomycetota; class MHYJ01; order WSZJ01; family JACPWG01; genus JACRIP01. The sequence goes on along the minus strand of JACRIP010000488.1, from coordinate 6,928 downwards.
GCTCTTCGGTGAGGTACTGCTGGATGGCTTCGGGCACGCGCGCCGCCGAGGTCGGCCGGATCGCCTCGTGCGCCTCCTGTGCGCCCTTGCGCGCCTTGAAGGTGCGCGGCTCGGGCTGGAGGTACTGGGGGCCGAAGTGGGCGGGGATGAAGGCGCGGACCTCGGCCATGGCATCGTCGGCGATGCGCACCGAGTCGGTACGCATGTAGGTGATCAACCCGACCGAACCCTCCTCCCCGATGTCCATGCCTTCGTAAAGCTGCTGGGCAATGCGCATCGTGCGCTTGGGCGTGAAGTGCAGGCGGATCGAGGCCTGCTGCTGCAGGAGGCTGGTGGTGAAAGGCGAGGAAGGCTCGTCCTTCTTCTCCTTCTTGGCGACCTCGCCGACCACGTAAGCGGCGCCGTGGAGGGCCTCGACCACGGTCTTGACCGATTCGGCGTTGCCGAGCACCGGGTCCTTGTCGTCGAACTTGCGCAGGTCGGCGAGGAATTTCGCGGCCGGGTCCTTCCCGGAGAGGCGCGCCTGGAGGCTCCAGTATTCATCGGCCTTGAAGGCCTTGATCTCCTTTTCGCGGTCGACGACGAGCCGGGTGGCGACCGACTGGACGCGGCCGGCGGAGAGTCCGCGGGCGACCTTCTTCCAGAGCAGGGGGGAGAGCTTGTAGCCGACGATGCGGTCGAGGATGCGGCGCGCCTGCTGGGCGTTGACGCGGTCCATGACGATCTTGCCCGGGTGCTTGAAGGCGTCGAGCACGGCCTTCTTGGTGATCTCGTTGAAGACCACGCGGAAGGAATTCTCCTCGGTCAGCTTGAGGGCTTCGAACAGGTGCCAGGCGATGGCCTCGCCCTCGCGGTCAGGGTCGGGCGCGAGGTAGACGGCGTCGGCCTTCTTGGTCTCGGCCTTGAGCTCCTTGACCGTGTCCTTGCGGGTCTTGATGACGCGGTACTCGGGGGCGAAGTCGTGCTCCAGATCGATGCCGATCCGGCGCTCGGGGAGATCCCGTACGTGCCCCATGCACGCCTTGACGACGAACTTGGCGCCGAGGATCTTGTTGATCGTCTTGGCCTTGGCGGGGGATTCGACGATGACCAGTGACTTGCCCATGAGATCGTCCGAAAAGGCTTGCGCGTCAAGGGTTTCAGGGCGGTGGGCCCCGGCGGGCGGCGGATTATAGCGGCTGCCCCCGGGGGTGTCAAGGTCGCGGGACGGGGGAGCGCGACGAATTGAAGATGGAAGAGTGAAGATTGCAGATCGACCGCGGGCGGAGACCGCGCGCAGGGCCGGCGGGGGAGGCGATGGGCGGCGACTGCCCGCTCCTGCCCGATGATGGGCAGACGCGTTCCCATTGAACCGAAGCATTTTCCCCGGATTTCGCGCAAGTCCGCCCCGATTACCGGACGATGAAACATCTGGAACGGGTGTGGTGCTTTCTGTTGGAGGGTTTCTCATGGCGATCCAGAAGTGCGAGCGGTGTCGGTGCGACGAGTAAATCCCCACGCATCAGTTCGTGAAGTTCGATGAGCGCGTCCAGTACGTGTGCAAGCGCTGCTGGGACTCGTTCAAGAAGTGGTTCCACTACGGCGGCCGGATGTCGAACCCGTATCTCGACAACGCGGCATAGGGGACGTTGGGGCGGAGCCGGGGAGGGGGGGCGGGAGAGTCGTTGCGTCCGCCCCCAGACCCCTCTGCAATCTACAATCTCCATTCTACAATCTACAATCCGCCCTCCCCCCTCACCCCTTGATCACCCCCAGCGGCCGCAGGCGCGCCACGCGCCGGCTTACCCCCGCCTTCTCCATCACGCCGACCACGTCGTTCACGTCCTTGTACGCCTCCGGCATCTCCTCCGCCATCGAGTTGCGCGTCTTCGACAGCGCCACCACGCCGCGGTCCTCCAGCTCCTGCTGCAGGTTCCGCCCCTGCGTCGCCCGCAGCATCTTCGCCCGACTCGAGACCCGGCCCGCCCCGTGGCAGGTGCTGCCGAAGGTCTGGGTCAGCGACCCCGGCAATCCCACCAGCAGGTAGGACGCACGCCCCATGTCGCCCGGAATCAGCACCGGCTGCCCCACGTCCCGATAGGCCGCGGGCACCAGCGGGTGCGCTGCCGGCAGCGCGCGCGTCGCGCCCTTGCGATGCACCAGGAGCCGCCGCATCACCCCGCCCACCTCGTGCTCCTCGAACTTCGCGATGTTGTGGCAGACATCGTAGATCAGGCGCGCGCCCAATCGCTCCGCCGAGATCGAGAGCGCCGTGCAGAGCGCACGCTCGGCCAGCGCCATCAGCACCTGCCGGTTGGCCCAGGCGAAATTCGCCGCGCACGCCATCGCCTTCAGGTAGGCCTGCGCCTCGTGCGAGTGGATCGGCGCGCACACGAGCTGGCGGTCCGGCAGTTCCAGGCCCATGCGCTGCGGGACCTTCTGCAGCTTCTTCAGGCTGTCGTCGCACACCTGGTAGCCGAAGCCGCGCGAGCCGCTGTGGACCAGCACGACGATGCCGCCCGGGCGCAGCCCGAAGCGCTCCGCCAGTTCCGGCGCGCAGATCTCCTCGACGACGTCGATTTCCAGGAAGTGGTTGCCCGATCCCAGGGTACCCACCTGAGGCGCGCCGCGGGCGTAGGCGGTATCGCTCGCCGCCTCGGGGTCGGCGCCGGCGAGCCGCCCGTGCTCCTCGATGTAGTCGGCGTCGTCCGGCCGGCCATAGCCGCGCCCGATCGCCCAGCCCGCGCCCTCGGTCGCGACCGCCTGCAGCTCCGCCCGCGAGAGCTTGGGAATGCCACCTTCCGACCCGACGCCCGTCGGGATCATCCGAAAGAGCGTCTTCACCAGCTCGCGCATGCGCGGCTGCACCTGCTCCAGCGTGAGCGACGTGCGCATCAGGCGTACGCCGCAGTTGATGTCGTAGCCCACGCCGCCCGGCGAGACCACGCCCTCCTCGGGATCGAAGGCCGCGACGCCGCCGATCGGGAAGCCGTAGCCCCAGTGGATGTCGGGCATCGCCAGCGAGTACCCGACGATCCCCGGCAGATGGGCCACGTTGGCCACCTGCTGCGGCGCTTCGTCGTCCTTCAGGACCTGCATCAGCTTGGCGTCGGCGAAGATCCGCCCCGGCACGCGCATCTTGCCGGTCTGCGGGATCTCCCAGATGCAATCGGCAACCTGCCGCATTTCCACTGGCATGACCATCCTCCCCTGACTCGTCGTTTCGGTGGGTTCCGTGGGTTCGGTCGCGATCTACAGCGCTCTCCTCACTCCCCTCCCGCCCTACACATCGAAGATGACCTGCGCCTCCCACCCGCCGCCCGCCGCCTCCCGCACGTGAAGTTGATGGTAGGTGACCGCCTTCAACTCGACCTTCAGCGGGTGGCGCTCCGGGTCGAAGCGCTCCCCCACGGCCTCGGCACGGAAGCGGGTGCCCTCGAGGCGCGCGCCGCGCACGGCGCACACCAGCCGTCCGTCGAGCGCAAAGCGCAGCAAGAGCCAGCTCAGCCACAGGTTCATCGTGTCCGCCAGGTCCTCCCCCGCGACGTCGGCGAGCTCGGTCGCGTCGGCGCGCACGCTCTCCGGCTCGGTCAGCAGTTCGAGAAACGCCGCCGCTGCCTCCGCGAAAAGTCCGGGCAGATCCGGGGCGGTGACGCGGATGCCGATGTCGCCGGTGTGGTCGAGCAGTTCATAGGGCACGGCGCGGTCCTCCGCGGCAGCGGGGGCGGGGTGAGGATAGAACCGGCAAGGTCGCGCGGCGGCCGAGGGAATTTTTCGGCGGGGGCGGTGTTCGTGGCGCCCGCCCGGGCCGTAGGGGCGTGCCCGGATACCCGCCGCCGTCTGCATGGCCGGCATCGTGCAGCAGCGGGCATGCGCGGCCCGCCCGCGCGTCACACCAGCACGTCCTTGCGCCGGAAGTGAAGCACTCCCACGGCGGAGGTGACGACCATGTAGGTGGCGGGGACCAGGATCTCCCAACGCACGTTTTCCCAGCGCAGGCGCGACCGGGCATTCGCGATCCCCTCGCCGAGTTGCTGCAGCGCCTCGAAGGGATACTCGACGTGCGGGTTGAGCACCCAGAGGCCGAGCGTGCGCGCGAGGACGCCGAGCAGATCCGCCGTCCGGCCGGCGTGGAGCCGCATGTCGATCCAGATGCCGGAGAGCCGGGCCAGCTCGGGAACCATCCCGAGCGGAACGTAGAGCAGGATCGCGAGCGCGACCGCCACGCCCGCATTCTCCACCAGGGTGGATACCGCCAGCCCGAGCAGCGCGACCGCCATGAGCGACAGCAGGCCGAGGGCGGCGGCCTGCAGGGAATACCGCATCATCTCCGCGTTCGTGAAGTAGACGTACTTGTGGTACTGCGGGTCGACCACGTCGCCGTAGCCGCGCGCGACGCCGACCAGGGCTGCCCCGCCGCCGACGATGGCCGCCTGAAGCAGGCCGGCGACCAGGAGCAGCGCGCAGGCCTTCGCCAGGTACAGTTCTCCCCGATGGATCGGCCGGGTCAGGAGCAGGCGCAGCGTGCCTTGCGTGGTCTCCGACGACATCGAGAGGGAGCCGAGCAGCAGCAGCGCCAGCGCGCCGGCCTGCGTGCCGTAGTGCCACGCTCGCGCGAGGGCGTGGTAGCCGCTCGTGGCCGAGGGCGCGGACACCAGCGCCGTCAGCGCCGTCACGGCCAGCGCCAGCGCGAAGACCGCGTAGGCCAGCGGCTGGTGCGCCAGCTTGTAGAGCTCGATTCCGGTCAGGTGGAAGATGCGTTTCGGCATGTTTTCTTTTCGGCGCCCGGCCGCCGGCGTCCTACTGCTTGCTCAGGAAGTACTCTTCCAGGTTCATGCGCCGCGGCGCGATCTCGTGGACGGTCACGCCGCTATTCACCAGCAGCTCGTTGGCTTCGCCGGTGCGCTCGGGGGGCAGGCGGGCGAGCAGCACGCCGTCGCGCTCGCGCTCGATTCCGGCGCACCAGGCCAGGCCGCGCAGCAGCTCGAGCGCGCGGTCGGGCGGGCTGACGCGCAGGCGCACCGCCGCCGTGGTCTCCGCCAGCAGCTCGTCGATCGAGCCCGAGACCGCGAGGCGGCCTTCCTTGAGGATCGCGACGCGGTTGCAGAGCTGTTCGACCTCGGAGAGCTGATGGCTCGACACCAGCACGGTGACGCCGTCCCGGTCGTGGAGTTCGCGGATCAGCGCCCGGATGTCGGCGATCCCCTGGGGATCGAGTCCGTTGGTGGGTTCGTCGAGGATCACGAACTCGGGGCGCGCGAGCAGGGCCTGGGCGATGCCGAGGCGCTGGCGCATGCCCTGCGAGTAGCCGCGCACCTTGTCCTGGGCGCGATCGGCGAGCCCGACGCGCGCGAGGACGTCGTCGAGGCGCGCCGCGGGCAGGCCGCCGCCGGTGCGCGCCAGCACGCCCAGGTTGTCGCGTCCGGAGAGATACGGGTAGAAGGCCGGGACCTCGACCAGCGCGCCGACGCGGGCGAGCGCGGCGAGCGGATCGTGGGCCAGGTCAATCCCGTAGAGCAGCACGGAGCCGGAGGTCGGGCGGATGAGCCGCAGGATCATGCGGATCGTGGTGGTCTTGCCCGCGCCGTTCAGGCCGAGGAAGCCGAAGATGTCGCCGGGCCGGACCTCGAGGTCGAGGGCGTCGACGGCGGTGCGGGGGCCGAAGCGCTTGGTGAGCTTTTCCAGTCGCAGGAGGCTCATGGCCGGCCGCGCCCCGGGAGTTCGGTGGGGGCATCGGCGGCGGCGGGCGCCGCGGCGACGCGGGCGACGGGCACGGCGGACGCGGCCGCGAGCAGCGCGCGCACCCGCTCCGCGTCGACCGGCGCCTGCACCGCCCCGCCGCGGTTGAGGCTGGTGCCGACGATCGCGCCGTCGCAGCAGGGCAGGAGCGTGGCGGCGTTCTCGCGCGTCAGGCCGCTGCCGACCAGCACCGGCGCGCCGCGGGCCGCGCGCCGGGCGCGCTGCAAGGTATCCACCTCAGGCGCCGAGCCGGTGGAGCGTCCGGTCACGATCACGGCGTCGGCGCGGCCGCGCCCCCCCAGTTCCTCGACCATCTCCTCGAGCGTGCGCTGGTAGAGGGGGGTCGCGTGCTTGACGAAGAGGTCGGCGAAGATGCGGGTCGGGGCGCCGAGGGCGGCGCGGTAGCGCAGGGTGCGGTGGGCGCGGCCGGCGAGCAGGCCCTGGTCGGCGGCCATGAGCCCGATGTGGACGTTGACGCGGACGAAGGCGGCGCCGGTGGCGGCGGCGACCGCGAGCGCGGCGCGCGCGTCGTTGCGCAGGACGTTGATGCCGAGCGGCAGGTCGGCGCGGCGCCGGATCTCGGTGACGACACGGGTCATCGCCGCGACGGTCTCCGGCCCGACCCGTTCCGGCGGGAAGGGCATGTCCCCGAAGTTCTCCACCATCAGGCCGTGTACGCCGCCGCGCGCCAGGGTCTCGGCGTCGGCCAGGGCGGCGTCCACCACCGGGGCCAGCGCGCCGCCGTAACCCGGGGAGCCCGGCAATGCCCCGAGGTGGATCATCCCCAGGATCGGGCGTGCGGCGCCGAAGAGGGAGAGCATCATGGCCGGCTGGGACTCCGTCGCAGATGGGGGCGGGTCGGAAGCGGCGGGATTATCGCAGACCCCCCGGGCGGTGTCGAGCGGAATGCGGATTGAACGGAACCACAGAGGCTCAGATCGGGCGATGCCCGAAACCCAAGCGCAAGTCTGGCGGTGCTTCGATTGGGCGATTTGGCGATTGTGTGATTGGGCGATTACGGAGCCGACGCGGTAGCGTTGTCCCGCCAAGGCGACTGCCGAACAGCTTGTTTTCCCGACAGGCTTTTCGGCGGTCGCTTCTGCGGGCGGCAATCACCCAATCACCCGATCACCAAATCACCCAATCGCGGCGTCGCGCGGTGACCGCATGGCTTTCGGGCATCGCCCGACCTGAGTCTCTGTGCCTCTGT
>JACRIP010000481.1 GCA_016220045.1 Planctomycetota bacterium | reverse complement strand
CGGCGCCCTCGCCGGCCGCACCCTCGCCGTCATCGGCGCCGGCAAAATCGGCGAAACCCTCCTCCAGGGCCTGCTCGACTCGGGCGCCGTCCAGCGCTCCCAGCTCATCGCGACCACCCGGCACCGCGAGCACAGCCAGGCCATCGCCCGCAAGTTCCATATCCGCGTCGCTCCCGCAAATACCGTAGCCGCCAAAGCCGCCGACGTGATCATCCTGTGCGTCAAGCCCCAGGCCATGGCCGAGGTCCTGAACGAGATCCGGCCGATCCTGGAACCGCGCCAGCTCGTCATCTCGGTCGCGGCCTCCGTCAGCACCGCCTACATCGAGCGCCTGCTCGAAAAGCCCATTCCGGTCATCCGCTGCATGCCGAACACCCCCTGCATGCTCCGCCACGGCATGACGGGCATCGCCGGCGGCACGCACGCCGACGCCGCCCAGCTCGAGTCCGCGCGCGCGATCTTCGCCTCCGTCGGCCGCACGCTCGTGCTCGACGAGAAGCACATGGACGCCGTCACCGGCCTCTCGGCCAGCGGACCCGCCTTTCTCTACATCATCATCGAGTCCCTCGCCGAGGGCGGCGTGAAGGTCGGCCTGCCGCGCGAAATCGCCACCGAACTCGCCGCCCAGACCATGCTCGGCGCCGCGCGCATGGTGCTGGAGACCGGGCAGCACCCCGCCCAGCTCAAGGACGCGGTCACCACTCCCGCCGGCTGCACCATCGACGGCATTCTCCAGCTCGAAGAGGGCGGCCTGCGCGTCACCTTGATCAAGGCGATCGTCGAAGCCACGCGCCGCGCGGGTGAGTTGCTGCACGAGTAGCGCAGGGAGGGGCGACAGCGGGTGCATGGTCCGGTAGTGCGGAACTACGGCTGAACCACAGAGGCACAGGGCGGCGGCGCCGCAGCCGATGCACGCGGCGGATGAATTGTAGATTGAAGATTGTAGATTGACGCAGGCCGATCGGCGCGCGAACTTCAGTCGACGCATCTTCCTGTTTGCACCCGTGTTGTGCGGTCGCAGTTCTGAACGTGTTTCTCCGACAAGCTTTTCGTCAGGCGCCTTGGCGGGATGGCGCTACCGCGTCGGCTCCGTAATCGCCCAATCACACAATCGCCAAATCGCCCAATCGAAGCACCTCCAGCCTTGCGCTTGGGTTTCGGGCATCGCCCGCCCTGAGCCTCTGTGCCTCTGTGTCTCTGTGGTTTCGTTCTGGTCGCGCAGGTACCGGTCGTGCACCCGGCGATATCGCCGCCCTTGACGGGGACCCGCCCCCTCGGCTATTCTGCCGCAGGAGTTATGCGTGGAACAACGGGCGTAGCGCCGCGCCGAGGTGGCCGGCCTGCGTGGTGGGTGCCTTGTAGGGGAAAAGTACGATGAGTTTGTCCGTCTGTCCGGAATGCTCCGGCGCCGTATCGAACCGGGCCCACTCATGCCCGCATTGCGGCTACCCCGCGCCCGTTTCCTGGGGTGGCTTGACGCTGGGGTTGGGCGGCGCCCCGAGTACCAACGCGGCGGCCGCCGCCCCCGTGCTCGACCAGGTCGTCCGCTTCGTCCTCATCATCCTCGTCGTGCTGGTGGGGACCGCCTTCGTCACCACGGTCATCAACTCCGGCGGCAAGATCGATGAGGGAACTGCCGGACGGACGGCGGAACAGCTCCGCGCGGCGATGAAATCGACCGCCGGCGCCGCCGACTCGTTGCGCAAACAGGCCAACGTGCCCACGCCCGACGCCTCGACGCCCGTGAAGCTGGCGAACAAGGTCACCGACTTGGCCAAGGACAGCCTCGACATCGTCCGCGAAGGCCACGCTCCGCTGGTCCGCCAGGTCGCCACCACGCTCAACCCGATGGAGCGCAACCTGCTCATCGGCGTCGTCGTCCTGGCGACCCTGCTCATGATCCTCAGCGTCTGGCGCGCCGCGCGCGCGACCCCGCCCCCGTCACTCCCCCGCGTCTGAGCCGTCGACACCGCAGCCGGAATCCCGCCCGTCCCGATTCACCTCGCGCGCCGCGCCCCGAAGGGCCGGCCGATCGGGACGGCGAATTCCCCGGCGCCATTCCGGAGGTGCTTCGTGTTCGCCTCGTACCGCTCGCTCCTGCGCCGCGGCTTCCCCGGCGCATCCGCCCCCACATCCGCCCCCGCCGCGTTGCTCGCCTGCGCCCTGACGCTGCTCTTTCTCGCGCCGCTGACCGCGCGCGCGCAGGACGCCGCGCCGCCCGTGGGCGCGCCCAGTCCCGCCGACCGCCCCTTCATGACCCTCGGCGAACTGGCACGCGAGCTCTCGAACGACCCCGCGGCCTTCGACGACCTCCTCAACCGCGTGGGCGGCGGCGGCACCGCCGTCGGCAACCTCTCCGCCGAAGACCGCACCAAGCTGCGCGCGCTCTTCAACTCGCAGGATTTCGCCGCCCTCGATCGCCAGCCGCTCACCAACCTCGACAACCTCGCCCTCGGCATCGACGGCCTCGGCGCCCGCCGCGGCCGGCCGGAGGCCGCGCCGCCCGCGAACGGATCAGGTACTTCCCCGGTCACGCCGGCGGTCGAGGCGCTGGGCATCCCGACGAACACCCCGCCGCTCACCGGCGAGCCCTTCCTGCAGCCGATGGGCCACGGCATGATGCACGGCGATCACCTGGATCCGGACAAGGCCAGGCGCTACGGCGACTCCAAGCGCCTCGCCGACGTCATGGAGCGCCTCGCCCTCAATCAGCCCGGCGAGCCCGCCTTCAAGGTCACCTACAACGGCGGCACCTACACCACGACCGACGGGCTGATCCGCGCCCTGCAGCGCTCCGGCCACACCGTCGTGGTCGAGGATCAGCGCTACCTCGCCAATTTCGGCGATCTGGAAAAGGACGGCCGCGCGGTGGCGACGCCGGTGTGGGCCGACACCGGCCGGCGCGACGCCGCCGGCAATCCGGTGGTGATCCCGGTGCCGCACGCGCACCTCGCCGTCACGGTGCGCGGTCCGGAAGTGAACGGCGACGTCACGCTCTTCAGCGGGCTCGACGTGGCCGGCAACGGCGGCGGCGGCATGCACTTCCGCGCCGATGCCAGCGCGGACGCGCCCTGGGTCGGCGGCAAGGTCGCGAACACCTACACCGGCAAGGACGCGGTCAAGGCCGTGCGCCTGATGGGGCTCCTGCGGCGTTCGGCCGACGAGAAGGTGCGCGAGCATCGCCTGCCGCTCGAAGGCTACCACGCGCTCGGCGTGTGCACCATGACGCCGGCGCTGGTCGAGAAGGCGCTGCGCGGCAAGACCACGATCTGGCCGCTCACGCACAACACGGCGCTCTTCACGGGGGACGGCGAGATCGACCGGCTGGTGCGCTCCTTGCCCACGGACGGGCACGGCTCGCCGCCGCCGTCGAACGAACGCATTCTCGGGTCGATCCCCTGGGCGAAGACCGACGACATCCCGTTCCCGTCGCTGCGCACGGCCGTGGCCAACCTGCCGAACGCGCCCGCCACGGTCGGCGCGGGCCAGACCGGCGACGGTGGTCCGCCGCGCGAAGGCGTCATCGATCGGCTGAACGGCGACGGCGGGCAGCGCCCGAACCAGGCCGGCGGCGGGCGCTAGCAGAACCACGCGGATCGCGGCCCCGGCCATCGGGTCCGCCCGCAGCGCCGAGCATGGTGAACCGGCCACGCGGCTCGTTCGCAGTTCCGCCTTCAGCGGCGGTCGCAAAAGTGCCGCGCCGGTCCGCCCGCGCGGCGCCCGGCGAGAATCGTCTTGTAGGGGCGGCCCTTGTGGCCGCCCCATCGTGGCCCACCCAGCAACGGTTGTCGGCCCTGCCACCAGGGGGCGGGCACAAGGCCCGCCCCTACAAGACCGGTGGGCTCCGCGCCGTCCACCACGCGTACCGGGCCTTTTGCGACGATCCGTGGCCCTTCGGTACCGGCCGGACCCGTCCGCCGTAGCGCGGAGCGCGTAGGGGGAAGGCCTGCACCACAATTGCCGGAGACCTCTCGAAGTCAACCGTGATGTGCGCGAAACCCTTGTGGCGCAGGCCTTCCGGCCTGCGCCGCGAGGTCACGCGCGCGGGAGTCTCGGGGCCATCGATCGCTCCCCGGCGCGAATCGTCGCCGCCCGCGCCGTAGATTCTGCGACCGCCTGGTTCACGCGGGACTGCCTGAACACCGCACCGCGGCCCCGGCATGCGCCCTCCGCCTGCCGGGGCCGGTCTTTTCGGAAAGCCCGCCATGTCCCCCCTCCGTCTGAGCGCGCGCCGCAGCGCGCTTCCGGTCCTGCTGCCGGCGCTCGTAGTCGTCGCCGCGCTGACCGCGGGGGCGTGCCGGAGGAGCACGCCCCCCGCCTCGGCGCCCACACCCGTCACGCCGCCGCCCGCCGTCGCGAGCGCCGCGCCGACGACGGTCCTGCTGATCTCCATCGACGGGCTCCTGCCCGAGTACTACCTGGAGGCGACGACGCGCTTCCGCGCGCCCAACCTCGCGCGCCTGCTCGCGGCCGGCAGCCATGCCGCCGCCTGCGAGAGCATCTTTCCGTCAGTCACCTACCCGGCGCATGCCTCGATCGTCACCGGCGTGCGCAGCGCGCTCCACGGCATCGTCGCCAACTCGGTCTTCGCGGGCGCGGGTGCGACGCGGCGGACCTACCGCCCCGGCGACTGGTATTGGTACGCCGACGAATTGCGCGTGCCTGCGCTCTGGAACGCGGTGCGCGCCCGGGGGCTGACCAGCGGCGCGGTTTCGTGGCCCGGCACGGTGGGCGCCTCCATTGATTACCTGATCCCGGAAGTGTGGCCGGCGCGGCGCACGCTCACGCACGAGAGCCTGCTGGAGATGGCGGCGACCCCGGAGGTGCTGGCCGCGGTCCGTCGCGAAGGTCCGTTGCCGGTCGCCGCGCTCGGCGAGCCCGACCGGGACGACTGGATCGCGCGCACGGCGGCCGGCATCCTTCAGCGTCATCGGCCCTCCCTGCTGCTCGTCCACCTCATTTCGGTCGATCATGCGACCCACGTACACGGGCCGGGCGCGCCGGAGGTCGCGGCAGCGCTGACGCGGGTGGACGCCGCGCTCGGCGTGCTCCTCGATGCGGTGGCGGCCAGCGGCGGCTTCGCGCGCACGACGGTGCTGGTCACGGGCGATCACGGCGGGGTGGCGGTGCATTCCGCGGTCGCGCCGAACACGCTCTTCCGCGCCGCCGGGCTGATCGAGACGTCGGACGTCTGGAAGGTCTGGGCGCACTCGTCCGGGAGTCAGGCGGGGATTTACCTGAGGGACCCGGCCGACCGGGAGACCGCGGCGGCGGCGCTGCGGCTTCTGGAGGAGAACGCGGTCGCGGGCGGCACGCGGCGTTACACGGTGCTCTCGCGTGCGGAGCTGGACGGCCTCGGCTCGCATCCGGGCGCGCTCTGCGCGGTGGACGGGGCGCCCGGCTACACGATCTCCAGCGGGTTGCGCGGCGAGCTGGTGCGCGCGACGCCGCTGCGCGGCAATCACGGCAGCCGCCCGCATCTCGACGGCCTGGCCACCGGCCTGGTCCTCGCGGGTCGCGGCATCAAGCCGGGCGTGCTCTTGCCCTCCGCGCGCCTGATCGACATTGCGCCGACGGTCGCGCACCTCCTCGATCTCGCGATGCCCGGCGTGGAGGGGCGCGTCCTCGCTGAGGTGCTCGCGGAATAGCGACCGGGGGGGCGCGAGGCGGGGAGAGCGGGCCTGGGGCATGAGTGGAAGTCGACGAAGATAGCCGCCGACCCACGCCCTCTCCCTTCGCATCCCCACCATCCCCCTACCCCTCCTCGCCCCCGCGCGGCCGCTTCTGGAACTGCTGCGGCGCCCGCGCGTGGCTCGTCGCCACGTCCCAGGTGATCACCCCCTGCTGGTACAGGTCCGACAGCGCCGCATCCATCGTCTTCATCCCGTCCCGCGCCGCCGTCTGCATGGTCGTCGCCATCATGTGGTGGTTGCGCTCCCGGATCAGGTTGCGCACCGCGTTCGACGCCAGCATGATCTCCGTCGCCAGCACCCGCCCCTTCCGATCCGCCCGCGGCAGCAGCACCTGCGCAATGATCCCCTGCAAACACCCCGCGAACTGCATCACCACCTGGTTCTGCCGGTCCGCCGGGAAAACCCCTACCACCCGCTCCACCGTCTGCTCCGCGTTCGGCGTGTGCAGGGTAGCAATCACCAGATGCCCGGTTTCCGCCGCGATCAGCGCCGTCTCGATCGTGTCCAGGTCCCGCATCTCCCCGATCACGATGATGTTCGGGTCCTGCCGCAGAACATGCCGCAACGCCCGCGCAAAGCAGGGCGTGTCCGTGTGCACTTCCTGCTGCACGATGATCGCGCGCTTCGGCGTGTGCACGTACTCCACCGGGTCCTCGATGGTCACGATCTTGCACCGGCGGTCCCGGTTGATCAGGTCAACCATGTAGTTGAGCGTGGTCGTCTTTCCCACGCCGGTCGGCCCGGTGACCAGGATCAGACCGTTCGGGCGCCGCGTCAGCTCATCGATCACCCGCGGCAGCCCCAGCTCCTCCGCGGTCGGGATCTCGAGCTGGCACAGCCGGATCGAGGTCTCCGGATTGCCCGCGTGCAGGTAGCCGGTCATGCGGATGCGCCCGGCCGAGGTCCCAAGCACGCTCACGCAGATCTCGCGCTCGCGCTCGAACACCCCCCACTGCTCCGCCGACAGGAGCTGCTTGGTCAGCTCGCGCGTGTCGTCGCGCGACAGCGCGTCCGCGTCCGCCATCAGGATCTCACCGTTCACCCGGAAGGCCGGCGGAATGCCCGCCACCAGGTGAATGTCCGAGGCGCCCGCCTTGCGCGCCGCCTGCAGGATACGCTCGATCTGCATCGCCGGGTTCTCCCCGCGGGGGCCGCTACAATCTCACCGAACGACGGTGTTCGGTGGTCGGTGGACGGTGGTCGGTGGTCGGTGGACGGTGGTCGGTGACGCAGGGCCCGGAGGCCACCGCCATCGAGCCAGCGACCGCCCGATTCGGTTGCTCGTCCACCGCCATCCCCGCCGGCTGACAGACCATTCACCGACCACTGCGCACTGTCCACTATCCACCGGCCACTATCCACCGTCCACCGGCCACTATCCACCGGCCACCGTCCACCGCTCACCGGCCACCCTCGCCGCGGCGTCCGCGCAGCCACGCGCGCACGCGGCTCACCGCCTCCGCGAACAACCCGCGTCCTTCCATCCGCGCCAGACCCTCCTTCGCCTCCGCGCGCGTCGCGTCCAGGTCGAGCGCGTGCTGGTACGCCTGCGTCGCGCGCGCCGACAGCGCCAGCTTCTCCAGGCAGCGCGCCAGACTCTCCCACACAAACGCGCTCGACGCGTTGCGCGCCAGCGCGTTCTCCAGGTGCCGCAGCGCCGGCGCGTACCTGCCGTAGTACATGTAGACCCGGCCGACCGCCAGCGGCTCGAACCAGTCGCGCGGCGCCTCGGCCACCGCCTTCTCGAAACAGAAATCGACGTTGCGATCCCGGCGCGAAAGCAGCACGTCCCCGCGCGCCCGCCACCGGTAGGCGCTCGTCCCCTTCTCCGCCAACGCCGCATCCGACAGGGCCAGCGCCGTGTCCGGGTCGCCCAGCCGCGCCGTCGCCACGCCCTTCGCCGCCAGCATCTCGGCGTGGTTGCGGAACTGTTCCAGACCCTTGTCCGCCCACACGCGCGCTTCGTGCGGTTCGTCCAGCTCCAGCAACGCCTGCACCTGTCCGAGCCACGCCTCCGCGAGTTGCGCGTCGAATTCGAGCGCGCGCGAGTAGTAGCGCAGCGCCTCCTCGAAGCGGCCCTCGTGGAACCGGTCGACGGCCAGCCCGAGGTAGTGCCGCTCGTCGCGCAGCGGCTCCTCCGCCCGCTCCTCGCGGTGCTCCTCCCCGGCGGACTCGAATTCCAGGTTCGAAAAGCGTCCCACGTCGCGCTCCCGCGTCTCGATCCACCGAATTCCTGCTCGCACTCGCACCGTCCCCCTCCCCCACCGCAGCAGGGGAGGGCCGGGGCGGGGGTACGCACGCACCACCTAAGGCCCGTCGCACTCGCACCGTCCCCCTCCCCCGCCGCAGCGGGGGAGGGCCGGGGAGAGGGTACGCACGCACCACCCTCGGCACCGCGGGCCCCAACCTCACCGCCTGCCGATCGGTCCCCTTCGTCCGATCGGCGCCGCGATGCGCCACGCCTCGCCCAGCAGCTCAGCCCGTGCGCGCAACCCCAGCGCCGCGACCTGCTCCGTGGGCACCGGATCATAAACCCGCACCCCCGCCGAAGGCCACATGAAAACATGCTCGGCCGGAACGATCAGGTCCAACCGCCGCGGCAATCGGCCCGCCACCAGCGGTCCCTCCCCCACCGCGACCGCCGCCCCGTTGCGCAGGAGCACGCCGCCCGCGATGGTCAGGTGATCGCCCGGTCCGGCCAGGACGCGGTCGATGGCCACGGCCCCGGACCACGCGGGCAGCGTCGCCGCCACCAGCGTTCCCGGCGCCGGGCGCCACGTTCCCGGGTCGCGCCGCCACACCAGCACGACGTCCCCGGTCTGGAGCGGCCCCTCCAGCGCCCCGAAGATTTCCACGGCCACCACGACCCGGCCCACGGCCCGCGTCAGCGGCACATACTCGATCGCAAGCAGGGCGCCCAGCGCCGCCAGCGCGACCACGGCGCGCCGGCCCCGCGTCAGCCGCGCCAGCTCTTCCCCGTAGGGCAGGAGCGCCGAAATCACGTGTACGGAAAGCGCCGCCCCCAGCGCCGCCGCGCCGAACCCGCTGCCGTAGAGCCACGTTGCCACCAGCAGCGCCGCCGCCCACAGGCCCGCACACCACGCCGCGCGCCGCCGCTCGCCGCGCACGAACTGCGGCACTCCGGGCGCCAGCCCCCAGAGCGCCCGCGCCCGGCCGAACCCTCCCGTCCCTACCTGACGCGTCATCCCCAGCGCCGCCAGCGGTCGCCGCGCCCCCTCCAGCGCCCCGTCCAGCGCCTTGCGCCAGCGCGGCGCGCGCGGCGGCAGCAGGCGCACGCCGCGCGCCGCACCGCCGGCGCCGCGCCCGAGCGGCATCCGACACGCCACGCACGTCGCCGTCCCCGGCAGATTGTGAAAACCGCAGCGCCTGCACTTCATGGGCCCTCATCTCCGCTCGCGTCCGCACACGTCGATCCGCACGCCGTTTTCCGGTTCGTAATGCTCCGCCGTCAGCTCCTGCCCGGCGATCGGCCCCACCACCCGCTCCAGCCATTGCGCGTACTCCATGCACTGCCGCCCCTTCACGCCGCGCATGTGCACCTGCACCCGCCCCTGCTTGTCGATCGTGATCTCGAATTCGTGCGTCGTCATACGAAGCGCCTCACCTGCACATGAATCGTCCGATCCTCGCCCATCTCCTGGGAGACCACCGCGAAATTCTGCCGGCCCAGTTCCTCCATCAGCCGATGGTAGGCGTACTGTTGCACCACCTGCTCGGCGAACTCCGTCCCGATCGCGCCCAGCTCCTCTCGGGACTTTCCCGTACCGATCACCCTCACGCCGCACTCGCCGCGCGCATCTCTCCCGAAGGTCACGGTCACCCCATCCCGCGCAAAGGACAGGTGCTGATCCGCGGACAGGTCATCGGTGACCGCGCGCGCGCCGGCGACCTCGAGGTCCACGCAGGTCGCGCGCGCCGCTTCCGTCCGCGCTCCCGCGCCCTGCGCGAAGCCGAGCGCCGCGGCCGCGCCCAGAACCGAAGCGCTCACCACCGGCCAGGCCGCCGCCATGACCGGGGTCAGGACGATGATCGCACCCATGTGCCGCCTCCGTTGACAGAGTCAAAGTGAGTCGCCACCGAGTCCCCGGAACGCGTTCCTTGCGGCTCCTGCGCGTGCAACGATCCGTGGCCCGACGGTGCAGGCCGGAAGGCCTGCACCCCCATGCCGCAGGGTGTTCCGGACGAGGTCGAGAAGGCCCACGGCTCTTGTGGCGCAGGCCTTCCGGCCTGCGCCGCACGGTCACCGCGGCCGGAGTCTCGCACCGGGGGTCGCGGATCCAAGGATCCGGGAAGACCCGGCCGGCGCCCACCGGCTCGCCGCGGCCGCGCCCGGATGCCTTGCCCTCCGGTCATTCAAAAAACGTCGGCTCTCGGTGTGTTCCGTGTGTTCGGTGGCTG
>JACRIP010000480.1 GCA_016220045.1 Planctomycetota bacterium | reverse complement strand
CGTGGCCCCGCGGCGCACCGCAGGTCGGCGGGCGAGGGCGGCGAGGCGCAGCCGGGCGCGCGCCGCAATCCCGCGGTCGAGCGCGGCCGGCACCGGCGGGGCCGCGATCAGCCCGCGCAGCGCCTGTTCGAGGCCGGCGGGGAGCACCGGGTCCGGAAGGTCGTCGGGGGGTAGATGCGGGGATCGGTCCATGGTAGCTCCTTCGCGACGTGTAGCGCGGAGAGAGGGCGGTTCGTTCATCGAATCGCGAAAAAATCGCGGGTGCGTGGATCGCGCCGCAGGGCGTCGATCGCGGCGTGCAGGCGCGACTTGACCGTGCCGACGGGGATTTGCAGCGCGAGCGCGACCTCCTCCTGGGACATGCCGTCCACGAAGCGCAGGAGCAGGGCCTCGCGTTGGGGCTCGGGGAGGGCGACGAGGGCGGCGGCAAGCTCGGCGCGCGAGGCGGGCGCGGCGCCCGGCGCGGGGTCGGCGGCGACCGCGGCGGCGAGGGCGTCGGCGTCGGAGAGTTCGCGGCCGGCGCGCCGGCGCAGGTCGAGCGCGAGGTGGCGGACGACCGGGTAGAGGAAGGTGGTGAGGCGGGCGCTCAGGTGAAAACCGGGGAACTTGCCGAGCAGATAGGCGAAGGCCTCCTGGAGGACGTCGAGGGCGTCGGCGTGGTTGCCGGTGAAGCGGAGGGCGAGGCGCGCGACGGCGTCGCGGTGGCGGCGGTAGAGGGCGTCGAAGGCGGCGGGATCGCCGCCGTTGATCGCGGCGACCAGTTCGTCGTCCGTGCGCGGGTCATCGGGCGGCATGGGCGGGCCTTGGGAAGGTGCGGCGTCGAGGGAGCCTGCCGCGGGACGAACCGCGCGCGAGCCTCACCGGGGCGCGGCGCAGCATTCCGCGAGCATACGTTCCGCCTGAAGGCGGAACTACGAACGAGTCGGTGACCAGGGTCGCGAGCACGTGTGAGGAAGGATGAACGAACGAGTCGGTGACCAGGGTCGCGAGCAGGTGTGAGGAAGGATGAACGAACGAGTCGGCGACCAGGGTCGCGAGCAGGTGTGAGGAAGGATGAACGAACGAATCGGTGACCAGGGTTGCGAGCAGGTGTGAGGAAGGATGAACGAACGAGTCGGCGACCAGGGTCGGGAGCGGGTCTGTCGAGGGAGGTACGAAAGAGTCGGTGACCCGCTGCGCCTGCCCGGGGGCCGGCGGGCTTTTTCCAAACGGCCCAACGCCCCAACGTCCAAACCCGACGCCACTGCACGCGCGGGCCTGCTCCCTGAGCATCCGCCTGCCGAAAACCTCATGCCCACAGCCAGCGCCAGATTTCCGCCGGGCTCGGCTTCTTGCCGTAGAGGAGCAGGCCGACGCGGAAGAGCTTGGCGCTGCCCTTGAGGGCGATCCAGATGCCGCCGGAGAGGATGACGAAGGAGAGCGCCACCTCCCAGGCCGGGATGTCGCCCGCCGCGTAGCGCATCATCATCGTGATCGGCGTCGTCAGTGGGAAATAGGAGAGGGCGCGCGCCACCAGCCCGTTCGGCTGGTCCACGATCACCGGGATGAAGAACATCGGTATCACCGCGGCCATGCTCCAGACCACCGCAAGCTGCGCGCTCTCGCGGTAGTTCGAGCCCAGCGAGCCGAAGCCCAGCATCAGCCCGCCGTAGAGCGCGTAGCCGAAGATGAAATACAGGAAACACAGCAGCACCGTGTCGGGTCGGATCTGCAGCCAGGCCAGCAGCGTTCCCACCGGCAGGATGGCGATCAGCGACCAGACCGCGAGCTGCAGCAGGCCGGCCGCGCCCAGGCCGAGCAGCTTGCCGATCAGGAGCTGGTCCGGCGTCACCGAGCAGAGAATGACTTCGAGGACGCGGTTCTCCTTCTCCTCGGCCACGCCCTGGAGCAGGTAGCCGGAGGTCCCGAAGATCGCCATGATGAGGAGGATGAGGAAGAGGTAGGGGACGGCGAGGCGGCGGATGCGGTCCTGGCCCTGCTCCCGGGCGAAGGTGCCGTCGGGCGCGAAGACCTGGACCGAGAGGTCGAAGGGGCGCTTGACGCGATTCAGGATCTTGGCGTCGACCTCGGCCGCGAGCAGGTTTTCATAGACCCAGGTGCGCAGGCCCGCCGGGGCGCCGTCGCGCGAGAAAACCGAGGAGGGCCGGCGCGTCAGGAGCTCCATGCGGCCGGAGTCGAGGTAATCGGGGAAGACATGGAGCACGTCGTCGATCTCGCCGGCCTCGACCGCAGCCATTGCGGCCGGCAGGTCGGGATAGGGTAGAAACCGGAGTGGCGGCAGGCGCTGGGCGCCGGCCGCCATCTCCTCGAGCAGCGCCAAACGCGGCACCCCCTCAGGCAGGAGCGGGTCGGTCGCCGGGCGCGCGGACGCCGCCTCCTCCGCCAGCTCTAGGCGCGCGAAGAGGCGCGATTCGTCCACCAGACCGAGGGGGCCCCGGCGCAGCGGGAGCGCGTTCTTCGCGGCGGTCAGCCCGGCGAGCATGCTGACCCCGGCGACCGCAAGGGCGAAGAGCGGCATGCCGAAGGTGATCACCAGGTAGCCGGGGCGGCGGACCGTGACCCAGAACTCGTGCCAGGCGACGCGGCGGATGCGCTTCATGACTCGCCTCCCGGCACCGCCCGCGCCGCGGCCGAGGCGGACGTGCCGGCCGCGACGCCGCCCGCGGAGTCGCCGTTGCCGGAGGCGCGCACCGCGGCGATGAAGATCTCGTTGAGCGAGGGGAGAGCGCGCTCGAAGTGCGTGACACGCCCGCCCGCCGCGAGGAAATCGGCGAGGAAGCGGTCGGGGGCGACGCCGGGCTGGAGGCGAACCTTGACGCGCGGTTCGCCCGGCCCCTCGATCGGCGTGACCTGCGCGGCGCCGGGCACCGTGGCCGGGTCGCCGGTCCCGGCGAGGATCACCGCCCCCTCGCTGCGACTCTCGCGCAGTTCGCGCACGTTGCCCGCCAGGATCGCGTGCCCATGATGGAGCAGGAGCACGCGCGCGCACAGCGCTTCCGCCTGTTCCATGATGTGGGTGGAGAGCACCAGCGTCGAGCCGGCGCGCACGCGTTCCTGCATCAGCTCGAGTGCAAGCAGGCGATTGACCGGGTCGAGCCCGGAGAAGGGCTCGTCGAGGATCATCAGGTCGGGCTCGGTGAGCAGGGTCGCCACCAGTTGGACCTTCTGCTGCATGCCCTTCGACAGGTCGCGGACCTTGCGGTGGCGGACCTCGTGGAGCTCCACGCGGTGCAGGTAGCGGTCGACGCGCGTGCGCGCCTCGGCCGCCGACAGGCCCTTGAGCTCGGCGAGGTAGCGCAGGATCTCCTGGACGCGCACGCGCTGGTAGAGGCCGCGTTCTTCGGGCAGATACCCGATCCGATCCTTGGCCGCGGCGTCGAGCGGGCGGCCGAAGAGATCGATGGCGCCGGCGTCGGGGCGCAGGATGTCCATGACCATGCGCAGGAGGGTGGTCTTGCCGGCGCCGTTCGGGCCGAGCAGGCCGAAGATCTCCCCGGGGCCGGCGTCGAGGCTGACGTCGGCGACGGCAGGCTTGCCGTCGAAGACCTTGGTGACGCCGCGGAGGGAGAGCACGGGCGCGACGGGCGGGGCGGACATGGTGGGCATGGCGCGGGATTATCTCCGCGCGGGGGCCGAGTGTCAAGGCGAGGGCCACGAAGCGGGGGAGAAGGGCCACGAAGACGACGGGAACACGAAGGGCCACGAAGCCTGCACCACGAAGGGCCACGAAGCGGGGGCGACGACGCGCCGCGCGGAGAGAGGAGGCGACGAGCGCGCTCCGGTGGCCGCGCGGCCCGTCGTCG
>JACRIP010000487.1 GCA_016220045.1 Planctomycetota bacterium | reverse complement strand
TCTACGCTAATCCCCCGGGTTGGCGTAGGGGCGGACCCCTGTGTCCGCCCCGCCTGCCAAACTGGGTTGCGGTGCCAGGGCGGACACGGGGGTCCGCCCCTACCTCCGGAACCGTCCCGATACGCGTGGACAGGACACTAGCCGTCCCGTCAATCCCGATTCCTGCCGATTCGCCCGCGTGCGCAGGTAGTCCCCCCGCCCCCGCCCTGTAAACCCCGCCTTGCGCCCGGCGTTTCCCCGGGACCCGCGACGCCCCTCCGCCCGCGCCTTCCGCGGTCGCGTCGCCCCGTCCGCCCGCGTCCCGCAACTGGCCTACACACAACGAATTGCGACATTAGATACGGGATTTCTCGCAGCGGCCCCCCGCTTGCAATTTGGTTCTCCCGAAGACCGGGCACGAACGCCTTGACGAACTTCGGGAGCACCACGATGCGGCGCCACACCCGCTTCCTCACCCTGCTGACCGGTTGCCTCGCCCTCGCACTCACCACCTCGGCGGCCCTGGCCCACTCCTTCATCTATCCGGTCGCGGGACGCATCACGAGCGTGTTCAACGATCCGCGTCCGGGCCACAAGCATCGTGCGCTCGACATCGCGGGCAACAACGGCAAGGCGATCGGCGCGGCGCGCGCCGGGCGCGTGGTCTGGGCGGGCTGGGACTCGGGCGGCGGCGGACGCATGGTGATCCTGTCCCACGACGGCGGCTACCGTTCCTGGTACGCCCACATGTCGAGCATCTCGGTCCATGCCGGCCAGCGCGTCGCCGCCAACCAGGTCGTCGGCCACGTCGGCAGCACCGGCTTCGCCACCGGCCCCCACCTCCACTTCGCCATCCTCAAGAACGGCGTGCACCAGAACTTCCCGCCCTTCCACACCGGGGTGTGGGTGAGCCGCGGCGTGCGGATTCCCAAAGACATCTAGGCCTGAGGCGGGCGGAGTGGGGGGGGGGGCGTGTGCATGTCCGTACGTGCACCTAGCCGCACCCTCGTTACCCTGACCTGGCCGTAGGGGCGCGTCGCGACGCGCCCCTACGTGCAACAGCGTATGCAGGGTTCGCTCGCCCACAGTCACCTTGCCCGCCGACGTGCGCCCACGGCCCGGCACGCCGCGCCGGAGGCGAGGATGGCGATCCATCGGCTGCCTGCGAACCCAGCATGCCGCGGATCCTGCCACTCGCGAATGCGAACGGGTTTGGGCCGAACCGCACCTCGCGCACGGCCTGCCGGAGGCCGCGGCGGATTCATCCCGGCGGTGGCCCGCGCCGTAGGGGCGCGTCGCGACGCGCCCGTGCGCAAACTGCGCAGCTACGGACACGCACCCGGGGGGGGCGGGAGAATTGTAGATTGTTCCCGTTCGCCCGCGCCCCCGGATCAATCCGCAAGCGTCAATCTACATTCTTCAATCTTCATTCTACAATCCCCCCCTCCCCCCTACCAATCCGACTCTTCCCGGAACGCCGCCGTCACCTTGCCGTCCCGGAAGAACACCCAGTTGTTCGCCAGCCCTTCGAGCCAGCCCCACTGCTCGTCGAAGGCCGGCAGCGTCGCGAGCTTCACCCGCACCGGCGCCCGGAAACCGTCGGCCTCCCGCAACTGCAGGGCGGGCGCGCCCAACAGCGCCTGCACCTGCGCGTGCGACATCCCGACGTGGATCTGGGTCAGGGGAAACAGGTAGAACCCCTGGACGTGAAAGTACTCGCCCTTCAGATGGTTCGCGGTGCCGCGACAGCCCATGAGGGCGACCCCCGCCGCGAGCGCCAGACCGGCCGCCCGCCACGCCACGCCGTTTCTCTTCACTTCTGCCTCCCGGCCATCGGCAATTTCACGCCGCGCTGTGCGGCACAGGCCAGCGCCTCCGGGTAGCCCGCGTCCGCATGCCGCGCCACGCCGGTCCCCGGATCGTTCGTCAGCACCCGCTCCAGCCGGCGCGCCGCGTCGCGCGTGCCGTCCGCGACGATCACCATCCCCGCGTGGATCGAGTTGCCGATCCCCACGCCGCCCCCATGATGCACCGAAACCCAGGTCGCACCCGACGCGCTGTTCAGGAGCGCGTTGAGGATCGGCCAGTCCGCCACCGCGTCGCTGCCGTCCCGCATCGCCTCGGTCTCGCGATTCGGCGAGGCCACCGACCCGCAGTCCAGATGGTCCCGGCCGATCACGATCGGCGCCTTGACCTTCCCCTTCGCCACCAGCCGGTTCAGCACGGCGCCGAAACGGGCGCGTTCGCCGTAGCCGAGCCAGCAGATCCGCGCGGGCAGGCCCTGGAAGCGCACCCGCTCGCGCGCCAGCTTGATCCAGCGCGCCAGCGTCTCGTCCCCCGGGAACTCCGCGAGCACCGCCTCGTCCGTCGCCGCGATGTCCGCCGGGTCCCCCGACAGCGCCGCCCAGCGGAAGGGCCCCTTGCCCTCGCAGAAGAGCGGGCGCACGTAGGCCGGCACGAAGCCCGGGTAATCGAAGGCGTTCGCGACCCCCGCCGCCAGCGCCTGGCCTCTCAGGTTGTTTCCGTAATCGAAGACCACGGCGCCGGCGCGCTTCAGATTGAGCAGCGCGCGGCAGTGGGTCGCCATCGACTCCATGGAACGCTCGATGTACTCTTTCGGGTCGGCGGCGCGCAGGGCCAGCGCCGCGGCGAGCGGCAGCCCGGCCGGAACGTAGCCGTTCAAGGCGTCGTGCGCGCTCGTCTGATCGGTGACGAGGTCGGGCACCACCCCGCGCCGCACCAGCTCGGGCAGGACCTCCGCGGCATTGCCCACCAGCCCGATCGACATCGCCTGCCGCTCCGCCCGCGCCTTCTCGATGAAGGCCAGCGCGGTCTCGAGCCGGTCGCACTCGACGTCGAGGTAGCCGTGCTTGATCCGCCGCTCGATCCGCCGCGGGTCCACGTCGATGCCGAGGAAGATCGCTTCGTTCATGGTCGCGGCGAGCGGCTGCGCCCCGCCCATGCCGCCGAGTCCGCCGGACACGACCAGCCGGCCGCGCAGGGTGCCGCCGAAGTGTTTGCGCGCGGCCGCCGCGAACGTCTCGTAGGTGCCTTGCAGGATGCCCTGGGTGCCGATGTAGATCCAGCTTCCGGCGGTCATCTGGCCGTACATCATGAGGCCCTTGGCCTCGAGGTCGCGGAACTTCTCCCAGGTCGCCCACGCGGGCACGAGCAGGCTGTTGGCGATGAGGACGCGCGGCGCATCGGGGTGGGTGCGGAAGACGCCGACCGGCTTGCCCGACTGCACGAGCAGCGTCTCGTCCTTCTCCAGCGCCTTCAGGGAGCGGACGATCGCGTGGTAGCACTCCCAATTGCGCGCGGCCTTGCCCGAGCCGCCGTAGACGATGAGGTGTTCCGGGTCCTCCGCCACCTCCGGGTCGAGGTTGTTCATCAACATCCGCATCGGCGCTTCGGTCTGCCAGCTCTTGCAGGTGAGCTTCGTCCCGCGCGGCGCGCGGGGCAATCTTCCGGCCTTGGTCATTCCCGTTCCTCGATCGGTGTTCGGTACGACGGGTCCAAAGTCCAACGAGTCCAAGGTCCAAAGTCTCACGAGTCCAAAGTCTCACGAGTCCAAAGTCCAAGGAGTCCAACGTCTGGCGAGTCGCACGGGTCCAAGGTCAGTCGTGTGCCAAGTCTCGCGTCGGTCGCAAGCGAGGTCGCGGTCGTGACTCCGGCGGCATCGACGACCGGGTACCCCCGCTCGGCCCGTGAAGTTCCGTGCTCAGGGGCAAGGACCACCCCTGGATAGCCGGTACGTTCGCCGCGGGTGACCTGGGACCTGTCAGGCTTTGAACTCGTCGGCCTTTGGACCTTGGATTCGTGGGACTTTAGACTCCTTGGACTTTAGACTTTGGACTCGGTAGACTTTGGACTCGCTAGACTTTG
The DNA here is from genome assembly GCA_016220045.1 of Planctomycetota bacterium. Classification (GTDB taxonomy): domain Bacteria; phylum Planctomycetota; class MHYJ01; order WSZJ01; family JACPWG01; genus JACRIP01. The sequence goes on along the minus strand of JACRIP010000487.1, from coordinate 6,431 downwards.
GACTCGCTAGACTTTGGACTCGCTAGACTTTGGACTCCGCCGCGCCGTCGGCCACTTCGCCCAGCGCTCCCCGCGCCGCATCGATCGTCCGGTCGATCGCCTTCTCGTCGTGCGCCAGCGAGACGAACCACGCCTCGAACTGCGACGGCGGCCCGTACACCCCGCGCCGCAACATCGCGTGAAAGAAGCGCCCGTAGCGCCCGCGGTCGGCCCGGAGCGCCGTCGTGTAGTCCGCGATCGGCTCCCCGCAAAAAAAAGGCGTCAGCACCGAGCCGTGCCGGTGCACCGCCAGCGCGACTCCCGCTTCCTGCGCGGCCGCCGTCAGGCCCGCCGCCAGCCGCGCGCCCAGCGCCTCCAGCCGCTTGTAGGCGCCCTTCTTCTTCAGCTCCCGCAAGGTCGCCGCGCCCGCCGCCATCGCCACCGGGTTCCCCGACAGCGTCCCGGCCTGATACACCGGACCTTCCGGCGAGACCCGCGCCATCACCTCCGCCCGCCCGCCGTACGCGCCCACCGGCAGCCCCCCGCCCACGATCTTCCCCAGGCAGGTCAGGTCCGGCCGCACCTTCCACACTTCCTGCGCGCCGCCGTAGGCCAGCCGGAATCCGGTGATTACCTCATCGAAGATCAGGAGCGCGCCCGCCGCCTGCGTCACTTCGCGCAGCTTCGCCAGCATGCCCGCGGCCCACGGCACCACGCCCAGGTTCGCCGGCAGCGGCTCGACGATCACCGCGGCGATCTCGCTCCCGCGCGCCCGAAACGCCGCCTCCAGCGCCGCCGCGTCGTTGAGCGGCAGGGTCAGCGTCTTCTCGGCGTAGGCTGCCGGCACGCCCGCGCTGTCCGGCACGCCCAGCGTCGTCGCGCCCGATCCCGCCTTCACCAGCAGCCCGTCCGCGTGCCCGTGGTAGCAGCCCTCGAACTTCACGATCAGGTCCCGCCCGGTGAACCCGCGCGCGACCCGTAGCGCGCTCATCGTCGCCTCGGTCCCGCTCGAGACGAACCGCAGCTTCTCGATCGTCGGGAAGGCGCCGCGCACCAGCTCCGCCAGCTCCGTCTCTTCCAGCGTCGGCGCGCCGAAGGTCGTGCCGCGCCCGGCGCGCTGCCGGATCGCCCGCACCACGGCCGGATGCGCGTGCCCCAGGATCAGCGGCCCCCACGACCCGACGTAGTCCAGGTAGACGTTTCCGTCCACGTCCGTGAGCTTGCACCCCTTGCCGTCCGCCATGAACACGGGGTCTCCCCCCACCCCCCGAAACGCCCGCACCGGGCTGTTCACTCCGCCCACCAGCGACTTCTGCGCCCGGGCAAACGCCGCCGCCGATTTCGTGAACCGGGGTGCTTTGGTGTTCATCAGACCTCGCAAGGGTTTGGAAACCGACCGGACAACTTCCTGATGGCGGATCATGATCTCGTCGAGGGACGGACCATGGCGGGCGCGACGTTTGGGAGTTTTGACGTTTAGGCGTTTGGGGGCTGTTGGACGCGCGGACCCCGCGGCAACTCTCCACCTGATCCCTGGCCCCTGATCCCTGGCTCGCTGGGTTTCGGGCGCACGCCCGACTTGGACCTTGGACGTTGGACTCGTGGGACCTTGGACTCGTCGCGCGGGCGCGCATCTTATCCCCCGCCTTCCGCGCCCGTCAAGCAACCCCCGCCGCCCGCCGCGCTCCCCTCCGAGCGCTGAAATTCCTTGACTCCCGGCCCCCCGATGCCTAGACTGCTGCCTCTTCTTTTCGCCCGTTTTCGCCCCCCCCAGAGGGGCGCGCCCCGCTTCCCCGGCACCCCCGAGGCACCCAACCCATGGTCGATCCGGCTGCCGTCATCCTCGCCGCAGGCAAAGGCACGCGCATGATCTCCGAGCGCGCCAAGGTCCTGCACGAGCTCGCGGGCCGCCCCATGCTCGCCCACGTCATCGACGCGGTCACCGGCGCCGGCATCAGCGCGGTCCACGTCGTCGTCGGCTACCAGTCCGAGCAGGTGCGCGCGCACTGCAAGGGCGTCCCCGCCCTCTTCATCGAGCAGGCGGAGCGCCGCGGCACCGGCCACGCCCTCTTGATGGCCGATCCGCTGCTTTCCGAAATCGACCGGCCGATCCTGGTGCTCTGCGGCGACGCCCCGCTGGTGCGCGCGGAGACCCTGCGCCGCCTGCTCGAGGTCCACACCGCCGCCGCCGCCGCGTGCACGATCCTGACCTGTGACCTGCCCGACCCCACCGGCTACGGCCGCATCCTGCGCACCGACGCCGGCGAGGTCCGCGGCATCGTCGAGCACGGCGATGCGACCCCGGCCGAGCGCGCCGTCCGCGAGATCAACTCCGGCATCTACTGCTTCGCCGCCGCCGCCGTTTTCCCGGCGCTGCGCGCGCTGCGCCCGGAGAACCGCCAGGGCGAGTACTACCTCACGGACGTGGTTCCGCTGCTGCTCGCCAAGGGCCTGCGCGTGGCCTCGCTCAAGGCCGCCGACCCGACCGAGGTGCTGGGCGTGAACACCCGCCAGGAGCTGGCGCAGGCCGCGCGCGCGCTGGTCCGCCGCGAAATCGAGCGCTGGCAGGACGCGGGCGTGACCGTCGTCGATCCGGAGAACACCTGGATCGAGCCCGGCGTCCGCATCGGCGCCGATACGGTGATCCTGCCCTTCAGCGTCGTGCGCCACGGCGTCGTGATCGGGAAGAACTGCGAAGTCGGGCCGTTCGCGCACCTGCGCCCCGGCACGCGCCTCGACGACCACGCCGAAATCGGGAACTTCGTCGAAGTGAAGAATTCGCGCGTCGGCCGGCACACGAAGGCAAAGCACCTGACCTACCTGGGCGATGCGACGATCGGCGACGACGTCAACGTGGGCGCGGGCACTATCACCGCCAACTACGACGGCACGCACAAGCACCCGACGGTGATCGAGGACGGCGCGTCGACCGGCAGCGGCACGGTGCTGATCGCGCCCGTGAAACTCTGCCGCGGCGCGCGCACGGGCGCCGGCGCGATCGTCACCGCGCACCAGGAAGTGCCGCCGAATACCACCGTCGTGGGCGTGCCGGCGCGGCCGCTCACCCCGGCCGAAGCCAAAGAACGGGTTTCCTGACCGGATTTCCGCACGAGGCCGAACATGGCACGCAAGGAAGTGATGCGGGTGTTCTCCGGAAACGCCAACCGCCGGCTGGCGGAGCGGATCTGCGAGTACCTGAACATCCCCAACGGCCGGGCGGACGTCGGGCGTTTCCCGGATGGCGAAGTCGACATCAAGATCAACGAGGACGTGCGCGGCGCGGACGTCTACATCGTCCAGCCGACCTGTCCGCCGGTCAACGACTCGCTGATCGAGCTCTTGACCCTGATCGACGCCTGCCGCCGGGCCTCGGCCGAGCGCATTACCGCCGTGATCCCCTATTTCGGCTATGCCCGGCAGGACCGCAAGGCCGAGGGCCGCGTGCCGATCACCGCCAAGCTGGTCGCCAACCTGATCACCAGCGCCGGCGCCCATCGCGTGCTCACCATGGACCTGCACGCGTGGCAGATCCAGGGCTTTTTCGACATCCCGGTCGATCACCTGTTCGCCGCGCCCGTGCTGATCGACCACTTCCGCAAGATGGAGATGCCGAACCTGGTCGTGCTCTCCTCGGACGTGGGCGGGGCAAAGATGGCGCGCGCCTACGCGAAACGCCTGAATTGTGGCCTGGCCATCACGGACAAGCGCCGCATCGGCCCGCACGAGACCGACGTCTACCACGTGATCGGCGACATCGAAGGCAAAAACGTCATCCTGGTGGACGACATGATCTCCACCGGTTCCTCGATCTGCCAGGCTGCGCGCGCCGCCAAGGAACGCGGCGCCAAGAGCGTGTGGATCTGCGCCACGCATCCGGTGTTTTGCGGCAGCGCGGTCGCGAAAATGGAGGCGGTCGGCCTCGCCGGCGTCCTGGTGTCCGACACCGTGCCGCTCGACGGCAAGGAGCGCGAGTGGATCCGCGTGCTCACCGTTTCCGGCCTGCTCGGCGAAGCGATCCGGCGCATCCACCGTTCCGAGTCGGTTTCCTCTTTGTTCATGTAGCTTCCGCGTCCGGCGGTTCGGATGTCCGGCCGCGGCGCCCGTCCCGGTTACAGGAGAACACGTAGAGCCATGGAACTTTTCAACCTCAAGGCGAAGCTGCGGACCAAGTTCGGCTCGAGCGAAGCCGGCCGCGTGCGCGCGCAGAAGGAACTCCCCGGCGTGGTGTACGGCCTGAAGAAGGACACCTACGGGGTCACCGTCGGCCTCGAGGACTTCAAGCCGATCGTGAAGAAGAACCTGCGCCTGGTCGCGCTTCAGCTCCCCGACAACCGGACCGAGCAGGTGTACGTGAAGTCGGTGCAGCGCGAGGCGGTGAGCGAAGCGATCCTGCACGTGGATTTCACGCGCATCGACATCCACACCAAGATCCACGTGAAGGTGCCGCTGCGGGCGAAGGGCCATTCGGCCGGCGTCGCGAAGGGCGGCGTGCTGAACATGCAGCTCGTCGAAGTGCCGGTGCTGTGCCTGCCGCTGGAGATCCCGGAGCATCTCGAGGCGGACATCACGAAGCTTGAGATCGGCGACATGATCCACCTGCGGGAGATTCCGCTGCCGAGCGGCGTGGCGCTGGACGCCAACGCGGAGATGATCGCGGTCGTGGTGCAGAAGCCGATGGAAGAGGAAGTCGCGGCGGTGCTGGCCGAGGTCGGACCGGCCGAGCCCGAGGTCATCACGAAGAAGAAGGAAGAGGAGGAGCCCGCGGCTCCGGCGGCCGGGGCGAAACCCGAGAAGAAGAAGGAGTAACGCGGACGGCGGCGCGCGCCGCGTGAGCGGCCTGGTGCGCATCGGGAAGTCCGTCCCCGCCTGCTCAGCGGGAGCAAAACGGGGACATGACCAGGATTCCCGAGAGGACGTACGCCCAGCGGGGGAAGTTGCCCGAATTCAGGATCGTGTCCCCGTTTTGCGGCGACTTGAACCAGGCCGCGTGAGCGATGAAGATCGTCGTGGGCCTGGGGAATCCGGGCCGGAAATACGAGGCCACGCGGCACAACGTCGGGTTTCGCGTGGTCGATTGCCTGGCGCGGCGTCACGGCGCCGCGGTGACGCGCGATCAGTTCCTGGCCCTGATGGGCGAGGCGCGCATCGGCGGCGAGCGGGTCTGCCTGCTGAAGCCGATGACCTACATGAACCTGTCCGGACAGGCGGTGCGTGCCGCGCTGGACTGGTTCAAGGAAGTCCCTGAGCAGGTGCTGGTGGTGAGCGACGACCTGGCATTGCCGCTCGGCAAGCTGCGCGTCCGGCGCGGCGGTTCGAGCGGCGGCCAGAAGGGACTCGCCTCGATCCTGCAACATCTCGGCACCGAGGCCTTTCCGCGGGTGCGGATCGGCATCGGGGCCGTGCCGCCGCGGATGGCCGCGGCGGATTTTGTCCTGACTCCGTTCGGCGCGAGCGAGACGGCCGAGATGGAGCGTGCGATCGGCGCGGCGGCGGACGCCGTCGAGTGCTGGGTCGCGCGCGGCGTCGAACCCGCGATGAACAAATACAACACCGCCCCTGCGGAGAGCCCGGGTGCGGACGGCCCGATCGACGCGACGGGCCCGAAGCAGCCGCGGCAGCCGCCGGGGGGCGGTTCTCCGGCGCCGACTTGACCGTGCGTCGGAGAGCTGGGCTTCGTCCCAGTCCGGCACGTTGGGACGTGACCGGTATCCCCGTTTTTCCAGACCCTGGGAGCAGAGAATGACCACCGTAGTCCCGCCGGGCGGCGCGCCCGCCGGCGCCCCGTCCCCCTCGACCTCGACCGCCACCGCCCCGGCGCCCGCTGCGACGACCACCGCCGCAACCGCACCGGCCGCGCCGGCCGTCCCCGCCGCCCCGGTGAACACCAACACCACCCGCCTCTACGAGGGCATGTTCCTCGTCGATCCGATCGCGGCGGCGAAGGAATGGGAGAAGGTGTCGGCGACGCTGACCGCCCTGATCACCAAGTACAAGGGCGTAGTGCGGACGGTCGCGAAGTGGACCGAGCGCAAGCTGGCGTACGCGATCCGGCGGCAGCGCCGCGGCACGTACGTGCTGGTGTACTTCGTGGCGCCGATGGACGCGGTGACGAAGATGCGCCGCGACGTGGCGATCAACGAGCAGATCCTGCGGGCGATCTTCATTGCGCATCCGGAGGCGATGGATGTGCCCGGCGTGCCGCCGCCGCCGCCGCCGCTCAAGGACGCCGAGGAAATCCGCCTCAGCGACCGCGGCCGGCCGCCCCGTCGCAACTTCTAGCGCGCCGCGCGTCCCGATCGCCTTCTCGCATCTGCTCCCGCCGGGGGCGTGCGGCCCTGCGCCGCGCGCTCCCGGTTTGTTTTTCGCCGGATTGCGGGCCGAAGGGCGAGGGGCGGGCTGCGTCCAGGCGGAACCCGGTGTGCGCCCGGGGGGGGAGGGGGGGGGGGGGGGGG